>NZ_JBEXDT010000002.1:0-201097 GCF_040605905.1 Nonomuraea sp. NPDC005501
CGGGCCCGTTCCGCCGGAGCGGGCGCGGGGGGCGCCGCCGGGTCCGGCGCGCGCGGCAACCCCGCCGCGGAGTTCGGCTTCTCCGGCGACCCGGCCCAGCACGGCGACCCCGGCGACGACCTCCTCCACGCCCAGCGCGTCTGGGACGGCTCGCTGGCCGTCAACCGCCTGGACGACCTCGGCGTCAACGCCGAGCGGCAGCGGGTACGCACCGAGGACATCACGACCACCGTCGGCGTCGTGGTCGACGGGAACCCCGAGGACACGCGCCGGACGCTGCGCTCGGTGATCGACCACACCGCCGCGCACATCCTGGCCCTCGACCTCGGCGACGTGGACGGCGCCGGAGCGGTGCTGAGCGAGCTGGCCGGCCGCCACCCGGAGCGCTTCACCGTCTGGCACGTCGAGGAGAAGCCCGCCTGGCGGGGCGGCACGGCCACGTGGGGGGAGTGCCGGGCCAAGCTGCTGCGGCTGGACACGGCCGAGGTGCACGTCGTGATGGACAGCTCCGTCGTGCTGGACGGCGACGCGATCACGCCTCTCGTCGCGGCGATCGACGACGGCGCGGTGGCGGCCGGATGGACGGGCCTGGAGCAGGACGGCGGCGCCTGGCGCGAGAGCGGCCCGGGAGAGGCCGCGCGGGAGGTCTCCGCGCTCGGCGGCGACCTGCTGGCGGTACGGAGGTCGGCGGCCCTCGGCGACGCACCCGAGGACGCGCGGGACGGCTCGGAGCTGTCCCGGGCACTGCGCGGGGTCCAGGTGGTCCCCGGCGACCGCCTCCCGGTCCGCCGCCAGCGCTGACGAGGCTCCCGATCCCATCGAAGAGGAGAGCCTCCGGAGCGGTCCGGGCATCTCCTAAGCTTGGGGCTCATGGAGATGCTCGCGCCGTACACCACGCTGGGCCTGGGCGGCCCCGCCCGCCGCTTCGTCGAGGCAGCCACCGCTGAGCAGCTGGTCTCCGAGGTGGCAGAGGCCGACCGGACGGGCGAGCCGGTGCTCGTGCTCGGCGGCGGCAGCAACGTCGTGGTGGCCGACGGCGGCTTCGACGGCCTGGTCGTGAAGGTCGCCTCCGAGGGCGTGTCGGTCTCGCGCGACGGCGAGCAGGTGCTCGTCACGGTCGAGGCGGGCGAGAGCTGGGAGTCGCTGGCCGCCCGCGCCGTGGCGGAGGGCTGGGCCGGCGTCGAGTGCCTGTCGGGCGTCCCTGGCCTGGTCGGCGCCACCCCCATCCAGAACGTCGGCGCGTACGGCCAGGAGGTCTCCCAGACCATCAGGTGCGTACGCGCCTACGACCGCCGCACCCGTCACGTCGTCGACGTGGAGGCGCGCCAGTGCGCCTTCTCCTACCGCGACAGCGCGTTCAAGCGCGACCCCGGGCGGCACGTGGTGCTCGCGGTGACCTACGCCCTGGACGTGTCCGGGCTGTCGGCGCCCATCGCGTACAAGGAGCTGGCCGGGCGGCTCGGCGTCGAGCCCGGCGAGCGGGTGCCGCTGGCGGACGCCCGTGAGGCCGTGCTGGAGCTGCGGCGCTCCAAGGGCATGGTGATCGACCCGGCCGACCCCGACACCCGCAGCGCGGGCTCGTTCTTCACCAACCCGGTGCTCAGCCGGGAGGAGGCGGAGGAGCTGGAGACCCGCGCGCCCGGTCACCCGCGCTGGGACCTGCCGGACGGCTCCGTCAAGATCCCCGCGGCCTGGCTGATCGAGCAGGCGGGCTTCGCCAAGGGCTACTCCCGCGGCCCGGCCCGCATCTCCACCAAGCACACGCTGGCGCTGACCAACCCCGAGGGCGAGGCCACCGCGGCCGACCTGCTGGCGCTGGCCGGCGAGGTGCGCGACGGGGTGCGCGAGAAGTTCGGGGTGACGCTGGTCAACGAGCCGGTGCTGGTCGGCTGCGAGCTGGACCCCGGGCAGCCGTCCGTGGCCGGGGCCCCGGAATAGGGCACACCCGGAGGCTTGTTAAGGTTCTCCGGAAACACACCGAGGGGGAGTAGTCCCAATCGCGTGATCGACACACTGGCGCCGCGGCGCCCGGTCACGCGGGCCTTTGACGGGCGGACGAGACCTTCGGCCTGGCAGTCGTGGACATGTACGTCATGGACGAAGACGCTGCCGGGCCGGAGTCATGCCCGGATCTCCCACGGGCGGCCCGCTCACGGTCCGGCCGTGCGGAAGAGGACCGTTGGAAGCGTTCTGGATCAGTCTCGCCGTCATCTTCGTGGCGGAGCTGGGTGACAAGAGCCAGCTGATGGCGATGACGTTCGCCACCCGTTTCAAGTTCTGGCCGGTGCTGACCGGCATCACCCTGGCGACGGCCGTCGTCCACCTGTTCAGCGTGGCCGTCGGCCGGCTGGTGGGCGACGCGCTGCCCACCACCGCCATCTCCGTCGTGGCGGGCATCGCGTTCCTCGGGTTCGCCCTCTGGACGCTCAGGGGTGACGAGCTGTCCGACGAGGAGTCCAACAAGGCGCAGCGCACCACCCGCAACGCGCTCATCGCCGTCACCGTGGCGTTCTTCCTGAGCGAGCTGGGCGACAAGACCATGCTGGCCACGATCACGCTGGCCACGCAGCACGGCTGGCTGGGCACCTGGATCGGCTCCACGGTCGGCATGGTGGCCGCCGACGCGCTGGCCATCGTGGTCGGCCGCATGCTGGGCAAGCACCTGCCGGAGAAGGTCATCCGGTACGGCGCCGCCGCCGCGTTCGCCGTGTTCGGCGTCGTCCTGCTGGTGGAGGCGTTCGTGTGAGGCGTGCCTAGAGCGACAGCAGCGAGAGGCGGTGGGCCGCCGCGGCGGCCTCGCCGCGCGTCGTCACCCCGAGCTTGGCCAGGATGTTCGACACGTGCACGCTGACCGTCTTGGCCGAGATGAACAGCTCGCCGGCGATGTCGCGGTTGGTGCGGCCGAGCGCCACCAGCCGCAGCACCTCCAGCTCGCGCGGCGTGAGCAGCTCCGGCGTCACCTGGCCGGGCTGCTGCGGCTGGATCCCGCCGACGCGGCGGGCCAGCGCGTCGATCTCCTCCAGCAGCGGCGCGGCCCGCAGCTCCGCCGCCAGCGGCCGGGCCGGCGCCAGCCGTGACGCGGCCCCTTCGCGGTCGCCCGACCGGGCCGCTACCCCGGCGGCCCGCAGAAGGGCCTTGGCCTGGTTGTGCGGGCGGTTGAGCCGCTCCCACGCCGCCGCGGCCGCGTCGAAGTCACGTGAGTACGACAGCCGGTACGCCTCGGCGACCGGCCCGCTCACCTTGAGCCGGGCGGCGACCTCGGCGGCCTGCTCGCGCACCGCGCGGGCACGGGCCGGCTCGGCGTCCTGCATCGCGTCGCAGACCACGGTCAGCAGGGCGAGCAGCCGCCAGCCGAGCATGGCCTTCGGGGACTGGGCGGGCCGGGCGAGCGTGCGCTCGGCGACCGCCAGCGCGGCGTCCGGCTCGCCCCGCAGCAGGTGCCAGCCGATGTGCAGCCGCATGCTGTTGGTGATGTCCTGGACGAAGTCTTCCGGCCGCTCGGACAGCACGCCGGTCTCGCGCAGGATGCTCTCCACGAGGTCCACCTCGCCCCGGCCGATGGCCACGTCGGCCCGCACCCGCAGCAGGTGGTGGCGGTTGCGCAGCACCGGGCCGAGGTTGATCGCCCGATCGACGGTGTCGAGGGCCTCGTCCCAGCGGCCGATCGCCTCCAGCGTCTCGGCCATGTTGAGCAGGCTGAACAGGCCGGACAGCCGGACCCGGCCGTACTTCTTGGCCTGCCGCCAGCCCTCCTCGCCCAGCGCCAGGGCCTCCTGCCAGCGGCCGAGGTCGTTGAGCGTGTCGACGTTGTTGCCGATCGCGCGGGTGATCACCCGGCCGGAGCCCTCCTCGCGGCCGATCTCCAGCGCGCGCAGGTTGGTGGCGAGCGTGGCCTCGGTGTCGCCGGCGAGCGACTGGCCGAGCGCCACGTTGAGCAGCAGCTCGGCCTCCTGGCAACGGTCGCCCAGCTTCCTGGCCAGGGCCAGGCCCTCCTCGGCGAGCGCGATGCCCTCCTCGGCGTCGCCGCGCAGCATGAGGTGCTGCGACATCGGCACGATGACGTCGACGCGGGCCAGGTTCGGCTCGGGCACGAGGCGCAGCGCGTGGCGGAGCTGCTCGACGACGTCGGTCTTCTCCTTGTAGACCTTGAGCTGGGCCCAGCGCACGAGCAGCTTGGCGACCCGGGCCGGCTCGCGCGTCTCGTCCAGCTCGGCCAGCGCCGCCTTGACGAACTTCAGGCCCCGGTCGAGGTCGCCGCTGGCGCGCGCGGCCTCGCTGGCCTTCTCCAGCACCGCGGTGTGGTCGGCGCCGATGCGCTCGGCCGCGTCCGGCACGCGGTCCCACAGCATGAGCACGCGTTCCAGCAAGGGGATGGCCTCGGTGTAGGCGAAGGCGTGGAACGACGCGCGGGCCGCCTCCCAGGCGGAGATCAGCGCCCACTCGTCGTCGCGCGCGCCGTGCCAGTGGTGGGCCAGCTCGACCTCGGCGCGGCCGGGCGGCACGAGCGTGCGGTCGCGGGAGATCTCCTCGGCGTAGCGGGCGTGCAGCCGCTGGTGCTCGCCGGGCAGCAGCTCGTCGTGGACGGCCTCGCGGATGAGGGAGTGGCGGAAGAGGTAGGCGCGGCCGTCGGCGATCTGTAACACGTTGCCGGCGATGGCCGGGCGCAGCGCGCCCTCCAGCTCCGGGTCGGACAGGCCGCTGACGGCGGCGAGCAGCGCGTGACCGACGCGGATGCCGCCGGCGGCGGCGATGCGCAGCACCCGCTGCGTCTCCTCGGGCAGCCGCTCGACCGCGCCGAGGATGAGGTCCTGCATCGAGGACGGGAACGCGCAGTCCACGCCGCCGTCGAGCAGCGCCTCGACGAACAGCGGGATGCCCTCGCTGCGGTCGTAGACCTTCTCCACCTTGTGGAAGGCGGGCGATTTGCCCAGGATGCCGGCCATCTGCTGGGCCACCTCGTCCTTGGACAGGCGGGGCAGGTCGAGCCGGAGAACGCCGCTGACCCGCGCCAGCTCGGCCAGCACCGGGCGCAGAGGGTGCTGGCGGTGCAGGTCGTCGGAGCGGTACGTCATGACGATGAGCACCTGAGGCGCGCTCAGGTTGCGGCACAGGAACGCGATCAGGTCGCGGCTGGACCTGTCGGCCCAGTGGATGTCCTCGATGAGGAGGACGGTCGGGCGGCTCTCGGCCAGCCGCTCCAGGAGCGTGAGGATCTGCTCGAACAGCCGTGCCCGGCCGGTGTCGGTGTCGCCGTCCCCGCTGGGCTCGCCGAACTCGGGCAGCAGCCGGGCGAGGTCGCGCTCGGCGCCCTCGGGCAGCAGTGACGCCACCCGGGCGCGGCCCTGCTCCCGGACGAGCTGCCGCAGCGCGGCGGTGAACGGCGCGTAGGCCAGGCCCTCGGCCGACAGCTCGACACATCCGCCGTACAGGATGAGGGCGCCGTCCCGGGTGACCTGCTCGGCGAAGCGCTGCGCGAGCCTGGTCTTGCCGACGCCGGCCTCGCCGCCGAGCAGCACGGCCGTCGCGTTGCCCTGCCGGGCCTCCGCGAACGCCTGGGAGAGGGTCGTCAACTCCTCTGCCCGTCCGACGAAGACGGGACTCACCGAACGGCCCAGCATGTCTTCCAGCATGTCATGCCCTTTGGTGAGCTTTCGCCGTATTTATGAGGGATCCCCGGAGGGGACGGTTCTTCAGGTGGGCGCAGAGGCCCGGCCGCGAGGGAGGATGCGGCCGGGCTCTCGTGACGTGCTCATGAAGAACGGCGCTTGCCGAAGACCGAGCGACGCTCGGACTTGTTGCCCTTCTCCGCCTCGCGTACCCGGCGGTGCTCCTCGGCCGCGGCGCGCAGCTCCCGTGCGTGGCTCTTCATCAGCTGGTAGTCCATCTCGGGGTTCATGGTGTCTCCTGTTTCAACCCGCTTCTTCCTGACATCTTTAAGATTCGGGCTAAGGCCCACCCCGCCGCATCGGGCGGATTCCCTATCTCCGGGGCGGTTCTGGCAGAGGGGTACCTAGGACGTGGCCCCGTACCGCCTTAGACAGCCCTACGCGCACCTCAGAGCCGCCTTACGCCGCCCTGGGAGCCCTCTCCTCCGCTCGCCGGACACGAGTGGCCGGACACCAGGGGAAAGATCCGGTTTGGAGCTGGCCACCCTGGTCGGCGATGCTGTGGAGGTGTCAACTATGACTACTTCGCTCGCGGACGTGGCCGCTTCCGGCACGACGCTCAGAGCGTTCCTGCACGGCCTGCCCGGTGTGGACCGGGTCGGCGCGGACCAGCGGGCGGCGATGCTGGGCACCCGTTCCATCAAGACGACGGCCAAGGCCCGGGCGATCGATCTGGCCATCTCGATGGTCGACCTGACCACCCTGGAGGGCGCCGACACCCGTGGCAAGGTGCGGGCCATGTGCGTCAAGGCCGTCCACCCCGGCGCCGGGGCCCCCCGCGTGGCGGCCGTCTGCGTCTATCCCGACATGGTTCCCGTGGCCGCGGAGGCCGTGGCCGGCTCGGGCGTGAAGGTGGCCTCCGTGGCCACGGCCTTCCCCAGCGGCCGCTCCTCCCTCGACGTCAAGGTGGCCGACACCGAGCTCGCGGTCGCCGCGGGCGCCGACGAGATCGACATGGTGATCGACCGGGGCGCGTTCCTGTCCGGCGACTACCTCAAGGTGTGGGAGGAGATCGTCGCGGTCAAGGCGGCCTGCGGCGACGCCCACCTCAAGGTCATCCTGGAGACCGGCGAGCTGGCCACCTACGACAACGTGCGGCGCGCCTCGTGGCTCGCGATGCTGGCCGGCGCCGACTTCATCAAGACCTCCACCGGCAAGGTCTCGCCCGCGGCGACGCTGCCGGTGACGCTCGTCATGCTGGAGGCGGTGCGCGACTTCCGCGACCGAACCGGCCGCCAGGTCGGCGTCAAGCCCGCCGGCGGCATCCGCACCACCAAGGACGCCATCAAGAACCTGGTGCTCGTCAACGAGGTCGCCGGCGACGACTGGCTCTCGCCCGACTGGTTCCGCCTGGGCGCCTCGTCGCTGCTCAACGACCTGCTGATGCAGCGCGAGAAGCTGGCCACCGGCCGGTACGCCGGTCCCGACTACTTCACCCTGGACTGAGGATGGCGATGTTCGAGTACGCGCCGGCCCCCGAGTCGCGCGAGGTCGTCGACCTGCGGCCGTCCTACGGCCTGTTCATCGACGGCGAGTTCACCGAGGGCTCCGGCCCGGAGTTCAAGACCGTCAACCCCGCCACCGAGGAGACGCTCGCCGAGGTGGCCTGCGCCTCGGCCGACGACGTGGACCGCGCGGTGCGGGCCGCGCGCAAGGCGTTCGGCGGCTGGAGCGCCCTGCCCGGGTCCGAGCGGGCCAAGTACCTGTTCCGCATCGCGCGGATCATCCAGGAGCGCTCGCGCGAGCTGGCGGTGCTGGAGTCCCTCGACAACGGCAAGCCGATCCGCGAGTCGCGGGACGTGGACCTGCCGCTCGTGGCCGCGCACTTCTTCTACTACGCCGGCTGGGCAGACAAGCTCGGTCACGCCGGGTTCGGGCCGAGCCCGCGCCCGCTGGGGGTGGCCGGCCAGGTCATCCCGTGGAACTTCCCGCTGCTCATGCTGGCCTGGAAGGTCGCCCCGGCGCTGGCCTGCGGCAACACGGTGGTGCTCAAGCCCGCCGAGACCACGCCGCTGACGGCGCTGCTGTTCGCCGAGATCTGCCGCCAGGCCGAGCTGCCGCCCGGCGTGGTGAACATCGTGACCGGCGCGGGCGAGACCGGCGCCGCCGTGGTGGCCCACCCCGAGGTGGACAAGGTGGCCTTCACCGGCTCCACGGAGGTCGGCCGGCTCATCGCGCGGACCGTCGCGGGCACCGGCAAGAAGCTCACGCTGGAGCTCGGCGGCAAGGCCGCCAACATCGTCTTCGACGACGCCGCGATCGACCAGGCCGTCGAGGGAATCGTCAACGGCATCTTCTTCAACCAGGGCCACGTGTGCTGCGCCGGCTCCCGCCTGCTCGTGCAGGAGTCGGTCCAGGAGGAGCTGCTGGCCGCGCTCAAGCGCCGGCTCGGCACGCTGCGGCTCGGCGACCCGCTCGACAAGAACACCGACATCGGCGCGATCAACTCCGCCGAGCAGCTCGCCAAGATCCGCTCGCTCAGCGACATCGGGGAGAGCGAGGGGGCCGAGCGCTGGTCGCCGGCCTGCGACCTGCCCGAGCGCGGCTACTGGTTCCCGCCGACCCTCTTCACCGGCGTGGCCCAGTCCCACCGCATCGCCCAGGAGGAGGTCTTCGGCCCCGTGCTGTCCGTGCTGACCTTCCGCACCCCGGCCGAGGCCGTGGAGAAGGCCAACAACACCCCGTACGGGCTGTCGGCCGGCGTCTGGACCGAGAAGGGCTCGCGCATCCTGTGGATGGCCGAGCGGCTGCGGGCCGGGGTCGTGTGGGCCAACACCTTCAACCGCTTCGACCCCGCCTCGCCGTTCGGCGGCTACAAGGAGTCCGGCTACGGCCGGGAAGGCGGGCTGCACGGGCTGGAGGCGTACCTTGACGTGTGACCACCGCCGCGCCCGCCGCAGGGCGCGCCGTGCCCAGGCCACCCGTGGCCACGCCTACGCCCGCGCCGGGCGGCCCGTACGCACCGGCTGGTACGCCCACCGCTGCGGCGTGAGCCGGTGCGGCCAGGTTTTCGTGCCGGTCGAGATGTCGCAGGAGATCACGTGGAGGGGACGCGGCGATGAGTAGGTTGGCCGTGCGCAAGACCTACAAGCTGTTCATCGGCGGGGCCTTCCCCCGCTCGGAGAGTGGGAGGTCCTACACCGTGACCTCGCCCGACGGCGACTTCCTGGCCAACGCCTCCCGCGCCTCGCGCAAGGACGCCCGCGACGCCGTGGTGGCCGCGCGCAAGGCGTTCCCCGGCTGGTCCGGGGCGACGGCCTACAACCGGGGGCAGATCCTCTACCGCGTCGCCGAGATGCTGGAGGGCCGCCGCGCCCAGTTCGCCGACGAGCTCGGCCTCGGCCGCGCGGAGGCCCTCGCGTCGGTGGACGCGGCGGTCGACCGGCTGGTCTGGTACGCGGGCTGGTCCGACAAGATCGCCGCCGTGCACGGCACGGCCAACCCGGTGGCGGGGCCGTACTTCAACCTCTCCTCGCCGGAGCCCACCGGCGTGGTCGCGGTCGTCGCGCCGGCCGACCCGCTGCTCGGGCTGGTGTCGGTGGTGGCGCCCGTCGTCGTCACCGGCAACACGTGCGTCGTGGTGGCCTCCGAGCCGTCGCCGCTGGCGTCGATCACGTTCGCGGAGGTGCTGGCCACCTCCGACCTGCCGGGCGGGGTGGTCAACGTCCTCACCGGGCGGCAGGCGGAGCTGGCCCCGTGGCTGGCGGCCCACATGGACGTCAACGGGCTGGACCTGACCGGGGTGGACGACGCCGACCTCGCGCTGCGCTGCGAGCAGGAGGCGGCCGGCAACCTCAAGCGGGTCCTGCGGCCGGCGCCGGAGCCCGTGGACTGGACGGCCGATCCGGGCCTGACCAGGATGACCCGCTTCCTGGAGACCAAGACCGTCTGGCATCCGCTGGGCGTCTGAGCCCCGTCCGGCCGGCTCAGGCCGCCGGCGGGATGTTGTGGGTGGGGCGGAAGACGTCGGCCGGGTCCTACACCGCCTTGAGCGCGGCCAGGCGGCGGTGGTCGCCGGGGGGCGTAGGCCGCTCGTACGTGGTCGGGTGCCGCGTGCTCGCCGGACAGGAAGGTGAGCGCGCGGCCCCCGGTCGACCACGGGGCCAGGGCGTCGCGCGGGTCGACCCGCACGCCCGTCATCCGCCGCGTGCTGACGAGCAGCCCGCCCTCGGCCGGCACCGGCAGCCATGCCGGCCAGGCCTGACTCAGAAGTCAAAGAGATGCTTCTACTCCTTGGCATAAGCTTCAGTTATGGAACTCCGTCAGCTCGCCTACTTCGTGGCCGTCGTGGAGGAGGCGAGCTTCACCCGGGCCGCCGCCTCCCTGCATGTCGCCCAGCCCGGGGTCAGCGCGCAGATCCGCCAGCTCGAACGGGAGCTGGGCCAGCCGCTGTTCGACCGGTCCGGGCGCACGGTGCGGCTGACCGCGGCGGGCGAGGCCGTCCTGCCCTACGCGCGGGCGGCGCTGAAGGCCGTGTCCGGCGTCCGGCAGGTGGTGGACGAGCTGACCGGGCTGCTGCGGGGGCACGTCGTGATGGGCGCCGTCTCCCTGCCCGGCGTGCTCGACGTGCCGGGACTGCTGGCCGACTTCCACGACGCCCACCCGGCCGTCGAGATCACCCTCAAGGAGGCCGACCCCGAGACCGTGATCCAGGAGGTGCGGTCCGGGCGGATGGACCTCGGGCTGTTCGGCCTCGGACCGGCCGTGCCGCCGGGGCTGGACGTCCAGATCGTGGCGAGTCAGCCGCTCGTCGCGGCCGTGAGCCTCGACCACGAGCTGGCCGGCCGGCCCGGCGTCGAGCTGGCCGACCTGGAGGGGCGGGTGCTGCTCAGCCTGCCGCCGGGCACCGGGTTGCGGGCCGGTCTGGAGGAGGGGTGCGCGGCGGCGGGGTTCCGGCCCAGGGTGGCGCTGGAGGCCAGCGAGCCGCTGGTGCTCGCCCGGCTGGCCGCCCGTGGCATGGGCATCGCCGTGCTGCCGGAGACGGCGGTGAGCGCGGCCGAGGGACGGCTGCACGTCATCCAGATCACCCGGCCCCGGCTGCGCGGCCGGATGGCCATCGCGTGGCGGTCCGAGGGACAGGCCGGCCCGGCGGCCCGGGCGCTCATCGACCACGCCAGGAGGACGCTGCCCGACCTGGGCTTCGAGTAGGCACACCGCGCCCGCTTCATGTCGCCGGGCAGAACACCGATGGGAGAGCGCTGGTGACGCGTCGCGGCATGGTCATGCGCTCGGCATCGTCCATGGCCACCGTCACGGACACGGCGAACTGCAGGCGGCCGTCCGAGGAGGTGTAGGTCGCGGCGGTGAAGCCGGGGGCGCTGCCCCCGCCCCCTGCGGCGAATTCGGGGTTGCCGGCGCACGGGCCGCCCGAAGGCGGCGGCAGCCGGCCGGGCGCCGGGTCAGTGATCACTTTGCGCAGTGACTCCGGCAGGAGCCTGCCCTGTCGGATCCGGCGGCCCTCGCCCGCTACGGTCTGGTGGTCAGCGAGGGCAACGCGGTGCATGCCGCGGCCGGCGCCGACCGGGCGAGCTCGCACGCCGTCGTGGAGATCGCCCTGCGAGCCATCCCCCGACGTGCCCAGAACGGCAGGACGGGAGGTGGTTGAGGTGCATGCGGGCTCGGACTACCTCGCGACCACAGCCTCCACCTGGGCCGACATCGAACAAAGACCCGCAGCGATCACTCGCCGTCTCATCGGCCCCTCCCTTCGAACCCTCGCGACCGAGAGCCGCTACTCGTCGGCTCTCACCGGCCTGGACCTGGCTGGGGCGCCGGGGCCTGTCGGCAGACGGTTCCGGCTGGGGGAAGCTCGCCCGAGGTCAGGTAGTCGTCAATGCGGGCCGTGGCGCAGGCCGCTCTGAGGTAGGAGCTGTGCCCGTCTCCGCCGTTCTCGTCGTTCACCAGGAGCCCGGAACCGCGGATGCGGGATGACAGGCTGCGCGCCCAGGACAGGGGGGTGGCGGGGTCGTGGGTGTTGCCGACCACGAGCACCGGTGGGACGCCGCGGACGTCGATCGGGCGCTGCGGGTTCGTGGGCGGGACCGGCCAGCCGAGGCAGCCCGCCGTCATGTCCCAGAACTCCGAGGTGCCCTTCATGTGTGGGGAGAGTTCACGGACGCGGCCGAGCCTGGCACGCAGGTCGCGGTAGCCGCTGATGCCGTGGGCGATGTCGAGGCACAGGATCGACCGGTAGGCTGCCGTGCTCGCCGGGTCGTCCAGGGCGGACGCCCGGACGGAGGCGAAGATCTGGGCGTCGTGCTTCTCGGCCTGGGCGATGCCGTTGGCCAGGCCCTTGCCGTACTCGGGGAGCTGGTTGAGGAAGACGTAGGCGACGTAGCGCAGCTCCTCGGCGGTCATGGGACGGCCGCCCTTGACCGGGATGGGCTCGCGCGCGGCCCTGGTCACCAGGTCGTCCCACACCTGCGCCACGTCGCGGCCGTGCAGTGCGCAGGCCGGTGTCTCGGCACACCAGTCCGTGAAGCGTCCGAAGGAGTCCTCGACGGCGACGGAGGCGTCGGCGACGAGCCGCTCCGGGCGGAGGCTGTGGTCGACGGCGCCGTCGAGCGCCATCGTACGGACCCTGTTCGGGAAGAGCCGCGCGTATTCGGTGCCCAGCATGGTGCCGTACGACTTGCCGAGGAAGCTGATCTTCGACTCCCCGAGTGCGGCTCTGACCGCGTCGAAGTCGCGGGCGACGCCCGTGGTGTCGATCTCCCGAAGCAGAGGGCCGGTGCCCGACAGGCAGCTCAGGCCGACGGCCCGGTTGTGCGCGACCAGCTCGCGGTACTCGGCGAAGGTCTCGGGGAACTGCGTCACGGCCGGGTCGTGCACGGGCCGCTCACACGTCACGGCCGAGCTCTCGCCGACACCCCGCGGGTCGATGCCCACCACGTCGAACCGGCGCAGCAGCTCGTCGCTGACGGCGTACTGGGGGTAGTCGCGCAGCAGCATCACGGCCTGGACCCCGGGGCCGCCGGGGTTGAAGAAGAGCGTGCCGAGGCGTTCGCCGGTGGCCTTGCGGCGTACGACGGACAGCTTGATCGTGCGGCCGGCGGGGGAGCGCCAGTCGAGCGGGACCTCGACGGTGCCGCACTCCGCTCGCTGCGTGCCACAGGGATGCCAGGAGACGGGCGCCGGGGCGAGCGCCGGGGCGGGCGCCGGAGGCGACGTCAGGAGAAGTGCCAGGAGGACATGTTTCACAGCACGCCATACTTTCCGCGTGCCGGATCACGGACATCGGTCATACGGCCGATCCGGCTCGGCCGTACGGCCGGGAGGCGCCGCGCTCACGTGGTGGGGGCCGTCGAGCCCGCGTCCCCGGCCCGGGCGGGGGTCACGCGGACATGCCGGGCGGGCGGACCAGCGGGTGCGCGGCTTCGAGCTGGGCGGCCAGGCCGAGGAGCTGCGGCTCGCCGCCCGGGGGCGCGACGAGCTGCACGCCGATCGGCAGACCGCTCGAATGCGTCGCGATCGGCACGGCCAGGGCCGGCCAGCCGCACATGTTCCACGGCCCCGTCGCGGGGGCGAACCTGATGTTGGCCGGCGCGTTGCGGGCGAACCCGCGCTCCCGCCAGCCGCCGGCCGCGGGCGGCACGGTGGCCAGGACGGGCATGACGAGCACGTCCGCGTCCCCGAACCACTGGTCGGCTCCGTACGCCTGCCAGCGCGCCCGTCCCCGAGCCCCGTCCAGGCTCAGCGTCCGCAGCAGCCGGCCGACACGGGCCAGCGCCCGGCTGCGACGATCGAGCCCCCGGCCACCGGCTCTCCCCGCGGCCGGGAGGGCGTCGGCGGCCTGCGCCGCGCGGGACAGCCAGGTGGCGACCGTGGACGGCCCCAGCCAGAACGGCAGGCGGCGCTCATGCTCGACCACCGTGTGCCCGGCGACCCGCAGCGTCTCCGCCGCCCCGCGCACCGCCGCCCGGAACTCCCGGTCCATCGGCAGCCCCGCCGGCAGCGGCTGCGGCGCGTACGCGATCCGCAGGTCGAACGGCTCCACCTCGGCGGGCGGCGGCGGCGCGTCCCACACCTCGTCCTCGCCCGCCCACACCGACCGCAGCATCCGGGGCGGCGGCTCCAGCCGCCGGCCGGCCCGCCACGACTCGGCCAGCGTGGGATCGGCCGCCAGCACCGACAGGGCCAGCGCCAGGTCCGGTACGCGTGCCGCCAGCGGGCCGTTCTCGCTCAGCCCGTCCCAGTCGTCACCGGGCGCCGGAACGAGCCCCGCGCCGGGCTTGACCGCGTACACGCCGCACGCGGCCGCCGGGATGCGCAGCGAGCCCATGCCGTCGTTGCCCAGCGCGAGCGGCACCATGCCCGCCGCCACGGCCGCGGCACTGCCCGAGGAGGAGCCGCCGGCCGTGCGGGAGGGGTTCCACGGGTTGCGGACGGTGCCGAACACGCTGTCGCCGAACGCGACCAGCCCCAGCTCGGGCAGGTTCGTCAGGCCGACCACGATCGCGCCGGCCGCGCGCAGACGGGCGACGGCCTCGTGGTCGCGCGGCGAGGGCGAGTCGGCCGTCGCGGCCGAACCGGCGCGCATGGCCTCGCCCGCGACCTCCAGGTTGTCCTTCACCGCCACCGGCACCCCGGCGAGCGGCAGATCGGCGAG
Source organism: Nonomuraea sp. NPDC005501 (assembly GCF_040605905.1). Lineage (NCBI taxonomy): Bacteria > Bacillati > Actinomycetota > Actinomycetes > Streptosporangiales > Streptosporangiaceae > Nonomuraea > Nonomuraea sp. NPDC005501. Next base: position 14,275 of record NZ_JBEXDT010000002.1, read on the forward strand.
GTCACGGCGCTCGCCCACCGCCCGCGCCTCCTCCACGGCCCGCTTCCTGACCACCCGGAACGCGCCCACCTGCGGGTCGCGCCGGGCGATCAGGTCCAGATGCTCCTCGACGACCGCGGCGGCGCTGACCTCGCCCCGGCGCACGGCGGAGGCGATCTCTCCTGCTGATCTTCCGGCCCACGACATGCCTAGAAGTGTGCAACGTCCCGCGTCCCGTGGCGAGGCCCCTTTCGGGCGCTCGTGGGTCTCCGCCTAGGCTCGGCGGAATGAACGGCCCCTCCCTCGCCACCTGCCAGCGCTCCCTGGGCGACCCGTCCGTCACGTTCCCGCTGTGGCCTCCGCAGCTGCTCGGCTGCCCCGGGACGAGCACGGACGAGATCGCGTACCCCGTGGAGGTCGATTACGACTACGCGCGCGTGGACACCGCGCTGTTCGGCCAGGAGCCCGGGCCGGACCTGGCGCGCTGGGCGCCGCTGCTGCCGCCGCTGCGCGTGCCGACGCTGGGGGAGGGCGGCACGCCGCTGCTGGAGCTGGACGGGCTGCCCGGCGTCCACCTCAAGGACGAGTCGCGCAATCCCACCTGGTCGCACAAGGACCGCCTGAACCGGGTCGCCGTCAGCGCCGCCGTGGGCGCCGGCGCGCCGGGCGTGGTCGTCTCCTCCTCCGGCAACCACGGCGCCTCGGCCGCCGCCTACGCCGCCCGCGCCGGGCTGCCCGCGATCGTGCTGGCCTCGGCGGGGTCGCCGCCGGCCGTGCAGTCGTTCGTCCGCGCGTACGGGGCCAAGGTGCTGACCGTGCCGGAGGAGGACCGCTGGCCGCTGATGCGCCAGATCGTGGACCGGCTCGGCTACCACCCGGTCAGCAACCTCACCGTGACGCACACCGGGCACCCGTTCGGCGCCGAGGGCTACAAGACCATCGCGTACGAGTTGTTCGCCCAGCTCGGGCGGGTCCCGGCGGCGGTGTTCGCGCCGACGGGCTACGCCGAGATGCTGTACGGGGTGTGGAAGGGGTTCACGGAGCTGCGCCGGCTCGGGGTCGCGCAGTCGGCGCCGCGGATGTTCGCCTGCGAGCCGGCCGTGGGCGCCCCGCACGCGCGGGCCCTCGCGACGGGCGCGCCCGCGGCGATCGTCGAGACCGGGCCCACCGGCGCGTACGGCATCGCCTGCACGGTCGGCGGGCACCGGGGCGTGCGGGCGGTGTGCGACAGCGGGGGTGAGGCGGTGCCGGTCACCGACGCCGAGCTGCTGGCGGCCCGGGAGGTCCTGGCCGGGCAGGGACTGTGGCAGGAGCTGTCCGGCGCCGCCGGGCTGGCCGGCTACCGGAGGCTGGGGCGGGAGTTCGACGGGCCGGTGGTGTGCGTGGGCACCTCCAGCGGGTTCAAGGACATCGAGACCGGCCGGGAGCGGGTCAGCGTGCGGGAGAACGCCGGGCTGGACGACGTGCTCCGCGCCCTCAGCTCCTGAGCCAGATCCTGAGGGGGCCGGCCGGGGTAAAGCCGTGGCGCTCGGCGGACGCGGTGTCCGCCTCGTAACCCACCAGCGGGCGGCCGGACCCCGTGGCCCGGGCGACCGTCCCGGCCCAGGCCGTGTCGTCGTCGCAGCCGTTCGCGAAGACGTTGGACACGCCCACCGCCTCCCCGCCGACGGTCAGCACGCAGCCGCAGACGATCTCGCCGTCCCGCCGGCCGTACAGGATCGCGACCTCCTCCAGCAGCGACGGCGGGAAGAGCCCGTCCGTCCCGCCGCCGAAGCAGGCGTGCTCCCACGCGCGGAGCTGCGGCGCCGTGCGCACCCGCCGCCAGACGACCTCCCCGGCGTTCCCGGCTCCTTCCGGGGCCGGCATCGGCGGCCGGTGGATCCACTGCGCCTCGAACAGCACGTGGAAGCCGTGCGGCGTGAGGTCCAGAGTGGCGAAGCTGTCCTTGACCGAGGCCCCCGGGCCCGCGTCGATGCCGTCGAGCACGTCGGCCTCGGTGGCGTCCGGGGAGAGGGTGACGGCGTCGGGATAGTACGGCGGGGTCCGGCGCGGGCTCGTCCAGGCGAGGGAGGTGAAGCGGCCGGTCAGCCCGTGGGCGCGGCACATCGTGTCACACCAGGCCGCGTTGTCGCGGGCCGCTTCGAGCGCGTGGGTCATGGTGTCCTCTCCCCGCCCGGCCGGCGGGCGCGTGTCATGATCGCCGGTTGGCCCGGCGCGTGGGCGTCGCCGTCAGCGGGTCCTCCGGCCAGGGATGCCGGGGGTAGCGGCCGCGCAGCTCCGCCCGGACGGCGCGGTAGCCGTCGCGCCAGAACGACGCCAGGTCCGCCGTCACCGCCACCGGACGCCCCGCCGGCGAGAGCAGGTGCACCAGCAGCGGCACCCCCGCGACGGCCGGGGCGGCGTCCCAGCCGAACAGCTCCTGGAGCTTGACCGCGAGCACCGGCCGCTCCCCGGAGTAGTCCACGCGCACGCGCGAGCCGCTGGGCACCTCGACGCGCTCCGGCGCGACCGACTCCAGCCGCTCGCTCCACGGAACCAGCCGCAGCAGTGCCGACGCCACGTCGATCCGCTCCAGGTCGGCCCGGCGGCGGGCCCGCGACAGCTCCGGCTCCAGCCACCGGTCGGCCAGGTCGACGAGGGCGTCCATGCCCGTCCCCCCGCCCTGGCCGCCTACGTCCGGCCAGGGGTCGCCGGCGGCGCGGTGACAGAACGCCAGCCGGTCGCGCACCGCCAGCGCCTCCTTCGTCCAGGTGAGGACGTCCTCGGTGCGCAGGCCGTACAGGAGGGCGGCGCGCACGTCCGCGTCGGGGAGCGGCGCGGACGACAGCTCGATCGCGCCCAGCCGCTCGACGATCCGCGCGGAGACGTCGCCGCGCCGCTCGCCGGGAGGCACGCGCCAGGCGACCTCCTCCTCGAACGTGACCGGGTACGCCAGCCGTGCCGTCGCCTCGTCGATCTCCACGGCCTGCCGGACGCGAGCCGACGCCGAGCCCGTGGGACGGTCGGCCACCGCCACGGCCAGCCAGGGGGCGCGGGCCAGCTTCGAGCTCTCGCCGAGGGCGGCGGCCGTGCCGGAGGCCATCAGGTAACCGCCGCCACGCCGCCTGGCGACCCGCTCGGGGAACGCCAGCGCGACGACCAGCCCCGCGAGCGCGTCGTCCGCGGCACCGCCGCCCGGTGTCCGGCCGTCGTCGCGGTCGCCTCCGGAGGCCGATCTCGACAGCCGTCCGACCTCCTGGCGCCAGCGGGCGGCGAACGCGTCGCCGCCGCGGCGGGCCGCCCGCCAGACCTCCACCAGGTCGTCGCCCGCGTCCCGGGGGAGCTGCTCCGACAGGAGCGCGACGACCTCGGCGGCGCGCGGACCGGCGTCGATGAGCGCCCGCGCCAGCCTGGGATGCACGCCGAGCCTGGCCATCCGCCTGCCCCGGGCGGTCACCCGGCCGCCGTCCAGGGCGCCGAGAGCGGTCAGGGTCCGGGCGGCGGCGGCCATCGCGGCGGCCGGCGGCGGGTCGAGCAGCGCCAGCGCCGCCGGGTCGGTCACGCCCCAGCACGCCGCCTGGAGGGCGAATCCGGTCAGGTCGGCGAGCGCGATCTCCGGTCTGGCGTGCTCGGCCAGGCGCTCGTGCTCGGCCTCGGGCCAGCAGCGGTACACGGTGCCGGGGGCCTCGCGGCCCGCCCGGCCGGCGCGCTGGACGGCGGCGGCCTTGGAGACGCGGACGGTGGTGAGGGAGCCGAGGCCGCGGGCATGGTCGGTCCGCGGCTCGCGGGCCAGGCCGGAGTCCACCACGACGCGGACGCCCGGCACGGTGAGGCTCGACTCGGCGACCGAGGTGGCCAGCACGATCCGGCGGCGCGTCCCCGGCGACAGGACGGCGTCCTGCACTCTGGCCGGCGCCTGCCCGTGCACCTGGAGGAGCTCCACGGGCGCTCCCCGATCGTCCGCCACGCCGTGCAGCAGGCCGGCGACCCTGCCGATCTCGGCCGTGCCGGGGAGGAAGCAGAGCACGTCCCCCTCGCGCTCGGTCAGTGCCCGCCGTACGACCTGGGCCACGTGCGTGAGCAGCGCCGGGTCGACGCGCAGCCCGTGCGGGGGCGCGACCGGGCGGGCGGGCGGCGCCCACACGGTCTCCACCGGATGCGGCGCCCCGGACGCCGCCACCACCGGAGCCCCGCCCAGCAGCCGTGACCAGGGTCCGGCGTCGGCCGTCGCGGAGGTGGCGAGCAGGCGCAGGTCGGGGCGGAGCGTCTCGCGCACGTCCAGGAGGAACGCGAGCGCCGTGTCGGCGTCCAGGTGACGCTCGTGGCACTCGTCCAGCACCACGACGTCGGTGCCGGGCAGCTCGGGGTCGCGTTGCAGCCGCTGGAGGAGGAGGCCGGTGGTGACGACCTCGACCATGGGGTTCGCGCCCGTGTGCCGCTCGCCGCGGATCGCGTAGCTCACCCCCATCCGGCGGGCCGCCGCCCGGACGGCGAGCCGCCGGGGCTCGGCCACCAGCACGCGCAGCCCCGTCTCGGCCAGGGCCGGCGGGACGACGGTGGTCTTGCCGCTGCCCGGCGGGGCGGTCAGCACGGCCGTGCCGTGCCTCTCCAACGCCCTCAGCAACTCGGGCAGCGCGTGCCGTACGGGCAGCCCGTCCCCGGTCCCCGTCACCGAGGCCGGCTCAAACGCTGCCATGAGCGGGGGGCAGGGTGTAAGGCGCGGTGGTGACGTCCGTCCGCGCGGCCCGCAGGATGGTGTCGAGGAGGCCCGGGAAGCGGGCGTCGAGGTCCTCCCGGCGCAGGCGCATGTACTTCTGCCGCCCGTCCTGCCGGGTGAGCAGCACGCCGGCCTCGCGCAGGGTCCGGTAGTGGTGCGAGGCCGTGGACTTGTGCACGCCGAGCTCCTCCAGCACGCTCGAGCAGTTCTGCTCCGTCTGCGCGGCGAGCCGGACGGCGATCTCCAGACGTACCGGGTCGGCCAGCGCCCGCAGGACCTCCGTGAGCTGGATGGCCTCCGTCGCCGGATGCGGTAGCTGGCGCATGGTCAGACCCTATCTCCGTCGCGTAGTTTGAAAATTATCAAACTATGCGACGGTCCGATGGGTGTCCAATCGAGGCGTACGGCGGCTCGGCGGCTCGGCGGGTCAGGTTGCGGTCAGGTCGCTGCGGGCGAGGATGCGCAGGTGCTCCAGCATGTCGCGGGGGGTGTCGGCGAGGGCCTGGACGCAGACGTGGTCGGCGCCGGCGTCGTGGTGCGCCCGTACCCGCTCGATGATCGTCTCGGGGTCGCCCCACGCCACGATGGCGTCCACCAGCGCGTCACTGCCGCCGTCGGCGACGTCCCTGTCCTCCCAGCCGAGCTCGCGCAGGTTGTTCACGTAGTTGGGCAGGGAGAGGTAGAGCGACATGAACCGGCGGGCGGTCTGCCGCGCCCGCTGCGGATCGGTGTCGAGCACGACCGTCTGCTCCGGCGCCAGCACAGGATCGGGGCCGAGGGCCGCCCGGGCGCGGGCGGTGTGCTCGGGGGTGACGAAATAGGGGTGGGCGCCCTGGGCGCGCCGCGCGGCGAGCTCCAGCATCCTGGCTCGGAGGGCTGCCAGCAGGCGCGGGGCGGGTGCCGGCAAGGGAGCGGCGTACTCCGTCGCGTCCATCGCGTCGAGGTAGTCGCGCATCACCGACACCGGCTTGCGGTAGTCGTGGCCTCTCATCGACACCGCGGGCGCGTGGCTGACGCCCAGCCCGAGCACGAACCGGCCGTCGAACGCCTCCGCCAGGGCGTTCGCCCCGTTCGAGGCGGCGGTGGCGTCGCGGGCCCAGATGTTGGCGATGCCGGTGGCGATCTGCATCCGCCGCGTCGCGCCCAGCAGGATCGACGCATGGACCAGCGCCTCCTTGCCGTGCGGAGCCTCGCCGACCCACAGTGTCCCGAAGCCCAGGCTCTCGATCTCGGCGGCTGCCTCCCGCTCGAACGCGGCCGGCTCCCCGCCCAGGGTGCCGCTCCAGACCCCTACGCGCCCCATGCGCCGCTTCAACGCCGCGACATCGATGCTCGTGTCGGCCATCGCGGGTCACCTCCTCATCGACACCTGGTCACCGGGTCACACCTGCTCACGATATGCAGCCCATCGTCGGGGCGGGTTAACGCCCGATTCATGACTTACCGCATTCCCGGCGATCACCGCTTCTCCGCCAAATGGTTTGACAATTATCAAACCGTGCGACAGTTTGATGGGCGTCCAACTGACGCGTACGGAGGACCATGTGACCACCCGGCTCTACCCCCTGGCGCTGGGCAACTTCGCCGTCGGCACCGGCATGTTCGTGACCGCCGGGCTGTTGCCCCCCATCTCCCGCGACCTCGACGTCTCCCCGTCGGCGGCCGGGCAGCTCATGACCGTGTTCGCGCTGGCCTACGCCCTGCTGTCACCCGTGCTCGCCGCCGCGACGGCACGCCTGTCCCGCAGGCGGCTCCTGCTCGTCGCGCTGGCCGTCCTCGTCGTGGGCAACGCGTTGACCGCCCTCGCGCCCACGTACCCGTTGGTCATGGCGACGCGAGTGATCGCGGCGGCGGGGGCGGCGATGTTCACCCCGACCGCGTCCGGCGTGGCGACGGCGATGAGCACGCCCGAGCGCCGGGGCCGGGCCCTGGCGCTGGTGATGGGCGGGCTCACCGTGGCCTCGGCGGTCGGTGTGCCGCTCGGGACCCTGCTGGGCGGCGTCGCGAGCTGGCGGGCCACGCTGTGGCTGGTGGCCGGGCTGGGCGTCCTCGGGTTCGTGGGCGTGGCGGCCGTGGTGCCCGACGTCAAGGTGGCCACCTCAGGACGGCTGGCCGAGCGGTTCGCGCCGCTGGCCGACCGGCGGGTGCTGGCGGTGCTGACGACGCAGCTCCTCATGTTCGGCGCCGGGTTCACCGCCTACACCTACATCGGCTCGCTGTTCGACCTTCCGCTGCCCGCCGTGCTGTGGGCGTGGGGGATCGGCGGCGTGGTGGGCAACCAGCTCGGCGGGCGGCTCACCGACGCGTACGGGCCGCGCCGGATGGTGCTGACCGGCCTGGTCGCCTCCACCGTGGCGCTGGCCCTCATCCCCGTCGCGAACCTCGCCCTGCCCGTCGCGCTGGTGTGGGCGTTCCTGTGGGGCGCGCTCGGCTGGCTGATCGCGCCCGCGCAGCAGTACCGGACGGTCGGCGCGGTGCCCGGCAACGTGTCGATCGGCCTCGGCCTGCTGGCCTCGGCCCAGTACTTCGGGCTGTTCGTGGCGGGCATCACGGGCGGGCTCGCGCTCGACTGGTACGGCCGCGCGGGGGTCGTGGTCCTGGCGACCGGGATCGGCGTGGTGGCGGTGCTGTTCACGCTGGCGACCTACCGGCCCGCCGTGGATGCCCCAGAATTGACGCATGTCCGAACCGCAGACCGACCCGCGTGACGAGCCCGCCCCCTTCGGAGCCGTCGTCCTCCTGACCGTCGCCTCGGCCGTGGCCGTCATGGCCGTCACCAGTCTGCTCGACGAGCCGCCCGGCCTGAAATTTCTGCTGCTCGGGCCGATCGCGCTGGTCGTGTTCGAGGTGATGGTCCACGAGGTGTGGTGGCAGCGCTGGTGGGGCGCGGTGCCGGGAGCCGTGCTGGGGCTGACGCTCTACTTCGAGGGCCGCGAGGCGCTGGGCGACGTCGTCGGCGACTCCTGGGCCCATCCGCTCGCGTACGTCACGGCCTGGGCCCTGTTCGCCGTCGTCTTCGCCCTGGCCAGCCGCTACCCGCGCACCCTGCGCGCCTAGCGGCCTCAGCCCTGGGCGGGGATCCAGCCCAGCGTGACCGCGAGGATGACGAACAGGCCGAGCGCGATCCGGTAGACGACGAAGCCGGTGAAGCGGTGCTTGCTGATGTAGCGCAGGAACCACGCCACCGCCGCGTAGCCGACGACGAAGGAGATGATCGTGGCCAGGATCGTCGGACCCCACGCCGGCGACTGGCCCCCGCCGATCTCGCGCAGCTCCAGCAGGCCCGACGACAGCACGGCCGGGATGGCCAGCAGGAAGGAGTACTTCGCGGCGTCCTCGCGGCGGTAGTCGAGCAGGAGGCCCGCGGTGATGGTGCCGCCGGAGCGGGAGACGCCCGGGATGAGCGCCAGCGACTGCGCGAAGCCGTACACGATGGCGTGCGTGAAGCTGAGGTGCTTCTGCAGAGTGAGCCTGTTGCGGGCGGTGCGGTCCGCCCACCACAGGATGAGGCCGAACACGATCAGGGTGGTGCCGACCAGGCGGAGATCGCGGAAGACGGTCTCGATCTGGTCCTTGAGCAGCAGGCCGAGCACGCCGATGGGCAGGCTGCCGACGATGACGTACCAGCCCATGCGGGCCGCGTGGTGGGAGCGCAGCGCGGGGGTCCACAGCGAGCGCGTCCACATGGAGATGATCTCCCAGATCTCGCGCCGGAAGTAGATCAGCACGGCGGTCTCCGTGCCGAGCTGGATCACGGCCGTGAACGCCGCCCCCGGGTCCTGCCAGCCGAAGAACGCCGACACCACCCGGATGTGGGCGCTGGAGGAGATGGGCAGGAACTCGGTCAACCCCTGGATGAGGCCCAGCACCACCGCTTCGAACCAGCCGATCACCGGAGCACCTTTCCAAAGCCGCGAAAGTGACGAGGTGAGGCTAGCGGATGCGAGGACCCCGCATGCCCTGCGCCCAGTCGCGGGCGAAGGCGGTGAAGTCGCGCGCGGGCCGGCCGAGCGCCTCCCGCACCCCGTCGGCCACGTACGCGTTGCGCCCGTCCAGCACCTCGGCGAACAGCGCCTTGAGCATCTCGATCTCGTCCTGCGGCACGCCGGCCTCGGCGGCGCCCGCGGCGAACTCCTCCGGCTTCACCGGCGCGTACTCCACCGTCCTGCCCAGCGCGGCCGACAGGTCGGCGGCGGCGTCCGCGAACGTCAGCAGCCGCGGCCCGGTCAGCTCGTAGACCCGCCCCGCGTGCCCGTCCTCCGTGAGCGCGGCCACGGCCACGTCGGCGATGTCGTCCGCGTCCACGAACGGCTCCGCCACCTCCCCGGCCGGCAGCGCGATGACCCCCGCCTGGATCGCGTCGAGCAGGTAGCCCTCGCTGAAGTTCTGCATGAACCAGGCGCAGCGGACGACGGTCCACTCCAGCCCCGACTCCTGGACGATCCGCTCGCACGCCTGGGCCTCCGGCTCGCCCCGGCCGGACAGCAGCACCATCCGCCGGACGCCGCTCTCGGCCGCGAGCTCGGTGAGCGCCCGGATGTCCTGCCCCGACCCGGGCACGGCCAGGTCGGGGTAGTAGGTCACGTACACCGACTCGGCGCCCTGGAGGGCGGCCGGCCAGCCGTCGAGGTCGGCCCAGTCGAAGGCCGGCGTGGAGGAGCGGGAGCCGGACCGCACGGGACGGCCGAGAGCGGTGAGCCTGTCGATCACACGGCGGCCGGTCTTGCCGGTGCCGCCCAGCACCAAAGTTGTCATGCCTCCAGTAAGCCCGTTGATCGTTGGACTCTCCATGGTTGAGAAGCGCACTTCCATATGCGATCGTCTAACGCATGGATCATCTGGCCGCACTGCTCGACGGCCCCCGCGCCCGCGGCGCCTTCCTGCTCCGCTCCCTGCTCGACCCGCCGTGGTCGCTGCGCGTGCAGGACGAGGCCCCGCTGACGCTCGCGGCGCTCGTCCGGGGCGCGGCCTGGGTGGTCCCCGACGGCCGTGAGCCCGTGCGCCTCGCACCCGGCGACGTGGCCCTCATGCGCGGGCCCGAGCCGTACACCGTGGCCGACGACCCCGCCACCCCGCCGCAGATCGTCATCCACCCCGGCCAGCGCTGCACGACGCTCGACGGCGAGGCGCTCTACCAGTCCATGGAGCTCGGCGTGCGCACGTGGGGCAACGACCCCGAGGGCGCCACCGTGCTCATCACCGGCACGTACCAGATGGAGGGCGAGATCAGCAGGCGGCTGCTGGAGGCGCTGCCGCCCCTGCTCGTCCAGTCCGGCGGCCCGGTGATCGGGCTGCTCGGCGCCGAGATCGTGCGGGACGAGCCCGGCCAGGAGGTGGTCCTCGACCGGCTGCTCGACCTGCTGCTCATCTCCACGCTCCGGTCGTGGCTCGCGGACAACGACGCCCCCGCCTGGTACCGCGCGCAGAGCGACCCGATCGTGGGCAGAGCCCTGCGCATGCTGCACAACAACCCCGCCCACGCGTGGACGGTCGCCTCGCTCGCCGCCGCCGTCGGCGTCTCCCGCGCGTCGCTGGCCAGGCGCTTCACCGACCTGGTGGGGGAGCCGCCCATGGCGTTCCTCACGGACTGGCGGCTGGCGCTGGCCGCCGACCTGCTGCGCGAGCCCGACGCCACGATCGGCTCCGTCGCCCGCAGGGTCGGCTACGGCAGCTCGTTCGCGCTCAGCGCCGCCTTCAAGCGCGTGCGCGGGATCAGCCCGCAGGAGCACCGGGCGGGAGCGGCCAGGTGAAGCCGCTGCTGCTCGTCGACGTGGACGGTGTGCTCAACCCGTTCGGCCGGCCCGACCCCGGCTTCCGCCGCTACCGGTGCACGGTCGGCCACGAGGTCTACACCGTCCATCTCAACCCCCGTCACGGGGCCCGGCTGCTGGAGCTGGCCATCGCCACGGGCGCGGAGCTGGCCTGGGCCACCACCTGGGAGGACCACGCCAACGAGTGGATCGGCCCGCGCATCGGCCTGCCGGAGCTGCCCGTCGTGCCGATGGGGCCGGTGCTGGGCAGCGACATGGGCGAGATGTTCAAGACGCCGCACGTGGCCGCGTACGTGGAGCGCAGGCCGTTCGTCTGGTTCGACGACCAGGTGCGGTGGGAGGACGAGAACTACCTCAGGGAACGCCAGGGTCTCGACGACTTCCTGCTCGTCCCCGTGGACCCCAGAGGGGGCCTGACCAGCGAGCATCTGGCGCGGGCGCACCGGTGGCTGACCCTGTCAGGGTTTTCTCAGGGTGCGTGAGGGGAGAGCGAACGTCTGGTTGTCCGTTGTCCAGATAGGTGCAACCACACGGAGGAAACAGCATGTACCGCTCACGAGAGCACAGAGTCCTGGCCGGCGTCTGCGGCGGTCTCGCCGACAAGATGGGCCTGCCGCCCACGCTCGTCCGCGTCCTGTGGCTGATCCTGTCGCTTCTTCCCGGCCCCATGTGGGTCCTGTACGTCGCCATGTGGCTCCTCGTGCCCGAGGAGCCGAGGAAGTACTGACCGCGCGGGCGGCCTATCCTCTAACCATGAAGGCTAGGCCGCTGACCCTCATCCAGGACGAGCTGGTCGACTACGACAAGGCGATGGAGCGCATGGGCGACCTCGTCGCCGAGCGCCAGCGAGACGAGCGGCCGGACACGCTCTGGCTGCTCAGCCACCCGTCGGTCTACACCGTGGGCCGCCGCACTCCCGCGGCCCACCTGCCCGACCCGTCGCGCGGCATCCCCGTGGTAGAGACCGGCCGCGGGGGCCAGCTCACCTACCACGGCCCGGGCCAGCTCGTCGGCTACCTCGTCGTCAAGCTGGCCGAGGACGAGGGGATCGTGGACTACGTCCGCGAGGTGGAGCTGCGGCTCGTCGAGGCGCTGGGCGCGCTCGGCCTGCCCGCCGAGCGCCGCGACACCCCGCCGGGCTCGGAGCTGCTGACCGGCGTCTGGACGTCGGCCACCGGACGCAAGATCATCTCAATCGGGATGCGGCAGAGCCGCGGCGTCACCAGCCACGGCTTCGCCCTCAACGTGGACGGCGACCTGGAGCCCTGGCACTGGGCGGTGGCCTGCGGCATGCCCGACGTGGACATGACCTCGCTCAAGCGCGAGCTGGGCGAGACCACGATGGACAAGGTCCGCGCCGCCGTGGCGGCCTCCTTCGAGGCCGCCTGACGTGTGGCGTCAGCTGACGGGGAGTTCGTCGACGGTGCGGCGGGGGCCGGTGAACCAGTGGCGGGCCGACAGGGCCCACCACAGGGCGATGCCGATCAGTACGACGCCCACGGCGAGCGGGGCGTAGTTGACCGACGTCCACGTGAACTTCGGGTCGCCCGGCACGCCCGCCGGTGAGAACGGCATGATGAAGTAGACCGACACGATGGCGATCTCCGCGCAGGCGATCCAGCCCATCACCCGGTACTTCCCGCCGAGCGTCCACGGCCCCGGCCGGAACCTGTCGCCCATCCGCAGCCGCAGCCAGATCGGGATGATGAACGCCAGGTACAGCCCGATGACCGCGATCGACACCACGGCGAAGAAGGCGACCGGCGTCGTCGTGCCGGGAGGCGCGTACAGGGCTGGGAGGGTGATCAGGGCGGCCACCGCGCAGCCCGCGAGGATGGCGTTGACCGGCGTGCGGTTGCGGTCCACCTTCGACCACAGCCGCCATCCCGGCACCGCGCCGTCCCGCGAGAAGGCGTACATCATCCGCGACATCGACGTCACGCAGCTCATCCCGCAGAAGAACTGGCCGATCGTGGAGATGGCGAAGATCACCGTGGCCAGCGGCGAGGACAGGGCGGTCTCGAAGATGGCGCCGACGAAGCCGGACTGCTTGTTGATCTCGTCCACGTCCGTCGCGGCGAACAGGAACGCGAGCAGCAGGATCCAGCCGCCGATCGCCGAGTAGAAGATCGACTGCCACAGTCCGCGGGCCGCCGTCCTGGCCGCGCCCTGGGTCTCCTCCGACACGTGCGCGCACGCGTCGAAGCCGGTGATCGTGTACTGCGTCAGCAGGAAGCCCAGGGGCAGCACGTACAGCCAGAACGGCAGCCCCCCGTCGCCGCTGCCGAACCCGGAGTTGTTGATCTTCTCGGTGAAGACGAACCCGAGCGACTGGTGCTCGGCCGGCGCGAGGACCAGGATGGCGACCACGACCGCGGCGCCGGCCACGTGCCACCAGACCGAGACGTTCTGCAGCAGCGAGATGAGCCGGTGGCTGAAGATGTTGATCAGCGCGTGGAGCACGAGGACGACCACGAAGAGCAGGAACGCCTGGTGCAGCGTCGCCTCCCAGGCGCCGCCCGTCACCCGGTTGAGGGTGATGCTCAGGAACGTCGCGCAGCCGTAGTCCACCGAGGCGGTCACCGCGATGAGCCCGATGAGGTTGAGCCAGCCGGTGAACCAGCCGTGGATCGGCTTGCCCATCGTGGCGGCCCACCAGTAGATGCCGCCCGCGGTCGGATAGGCGGAGACCAGCTCCGCCAGGCATAACCCGATGATGAGGATGAACACGGAGATCAGCGGCCAGCCCCATGAGATGGCGATGGGGCCGCCGTTGTTCCAGGCCTGTCCGAAGGTCGTGAAGCAGCCGGCGAGGATCGAGATGATGGAGAAGGAGATCGCGAAGTTGGAGAAGCCGCTCCAGGTCCTTGCCAGCTCCTGCTTGTAGCCGAGCTCGGCGAGCCGCCTGGAATCCTCTTCAGTGGTCATGAGGTCTCCCTGTGCGCGGGGGGAGTCACTGATTGGTCTACCTGTAGACCATTTCGGAGGTCAGGGCAAGGCGTTACAGCTGATTGTTGGCGGGGTCATCGGTCCTTGTCGGATCCATGTCGATGATCCCCTTGCCGCGGACCTTTCCATCCCGTACCGCGGCCGCCATCTCGCCCGGCCGCTCCCAAGACCACCGCCCGCCCACTCCGGCCGACAGCTCGCCCCGCGCCACCAGCTCCACCAGGTACGCCAGGTCGGCCGCGGGCGCGGCGGCGTCACCGAACGAGCTGATCGTCCGCGCCTCGCCGAGCACGAACGTCGAGTTCGGGACGAACACCGCGGGCTCGCCGGCCGCCCACCCGACGCTCTGCAGGTTGCCGCCCGGCCTCAGCAACCGCCACGCCGCCACCAGGTACGGCCCGCCGAGCAGCTCGATGACCGCGTCCACCGGCTCCACGCCGTCGAGGTCCGTCACCGTCTCGGCCCCCAGGTCGCCCGCGCGTGCCGGGTCCCGGACCTGGGCGATCACGTGCGCCCCGGCCCGCCGGGCGAGCTGCACGGCCAGCCGTCCCGTCGCCCCGGACGCGCCCGTCACCAGCACCCGCCTGCCCAGCAGCGGCCCGGTGGCGCGCAGGGAGCGCAGCGCCGCGATGCCCGCCATCGGCAGCGCGGCGGCGTCGGAGAGGTGGACGCCGTCCGGCACGACGGCCAGCGCGTCCGTCGCGAACGCCGCCCGCTCCGCCCACGCCCCCGCCGCGAAGGCCACGACCCGCGCGCCGGCGGCCGGCCCGGTGCCGTCCTCGGCGGCCCGGAGGACCACGCCGGCCGCGTCGTAGCCGAGGACCGCCCCGTCGGGGAAGTGGCCGATGTGACGCAGCTCGGAGGGGTTCACGGAGGCGTGGTGGATCTCGACGAGCGCCTGACCGGGGCCGGGCTCGGGGTCGGGCACGGTGACGGGTGCGGCGGGAAGGGCTCCGCCGGAGACGACCAGGGCACGCATCGCTTGACTCCTTGACATCCAGATTAGCGGACTGACAGTCCGCTTCGATGTGGGGATAGTATGGGGACCGTTGGTCCGGTTGCAAGTGGGCGAGACGGAACGAGGTGGGCCGGATTGCGAGCCGACGCGACGCGTAACCGGGAGGCGATCCTGCGCGCGGCCGAGGAGTTGCTCGCCGCGCACGGGGCCGAGCACGTCTCGCTCGACCGGGTGGCCGCCGCGGCGGGGGTGGGCAAGGGCACGGTGTTCCGCCGGTTCGGCAGCCGTACGGGGCTGTTCCAGGAGCTCCTGGCGGAGCGGGCGGAGGCGCTGGCGCGCGCCATCGACACTCCGGGCTCGCCGCTGGGTCCCGGCTCGCCGCCCCTGACGAGGCTGCTCGCCTTCCTGGACGAGCTGGCGGGACTGGCTGAGCGCAACCTCGCGCTGTTCGCGGCGCACGAGCGGGCGTGCGCGGAGGACAAGTACGCCGACCCGACCTACGTGCGCTGGCACGCGCACGTCACCGCGCTCGCCGGGCAGGCGCGGCCCGGCCTCGACGCCTCCTTCGCGGCCCACGCCCTGCTGGGGCTCTTCGACGCCGACCTGGTCAGGCACGTCATGCGCGAGGGCGGGGTGACGCGGCTGCGGTCGTCGGTCCGCGCCTTCGCCGAGGCCCTGCTGGGCTGATCCGGCGCCAGACCGGGCGGATCGGGCAGACAGGGTGGATCGGGCGGATCAGGCGGGCTCGGGGATGTCCGTGAGCTCCGCGAGGACGGTGCGCAAAGCCAGGTCCGCCACCTGGCGCAGCTCCTCGCGGGTGCGGCCGCTCGCCGCCTGCACCGCGATGCCGTCCGTGACGGTGTGGACCAGCCGGGCCAGGACGGCGGGGTCGCAGCCCGGTGGCAGGTCGGGCGCCTGCTCGAAGCGCCGCCGCAGCGCGGTCTCGCCGGCCCTGCGGCACGCGATCGCCGCCTCACGGGCGGTGGCGGAGTCGGGGCCGCAGGCGTGGACGCTGTTGACACTCAGGCAGCCCGGCCCGCCGGCGCCGGTGGTCAGCTCGACCGCGCCCTCGACCAGGCGCCGGACGACCTCCCGGACCGTGGGCGCGGTCAGGGCCTCGGCGGCGAAGGCTCCCGGGCCGCTGACGTAACGGTCGAGCGCCTTGGCGAACAGCTCCTCCTTGTTGCCGAAGGCGGCGTACAGGCTGGGCCGGTTGACCCCCATCGCCGCGGTCAGATCAGACAGCGACGTCCCCTCGTAGCCCTGCCTCCAGAACACCTCCAGCGCCCGGTCGAGCGCGATGTCGGCGTCGAAGGCGCGTGGTCTGCCGCCGGGCATGCCGTACCTCCCAAGTTTTATACCTATCGGTACGTTACCTCTTGATCCCGAGCTCCGCCTCCCCTAGTTTCATACCGATCGATACGTAACTAGGAGAGGTCGTACATGATCAGAGCCGGAGTCGTCGGAGCGAGCGGCTGGGCGGCGGTGTCCCACCTGCCCGCGCTGGCCGGGCTGGACGGGTTCGAGGTGACGGCGGTGGCGACCACGAACCGGGCCAGCGCCGGGAAGGCGGCGGCCGAGCACGGAGTGCCGCTGGCGTTCGCCGACGCCGGCGCGCTGGCCGCCCATCCCGACGTGGACCTCGTGGTGGTGTCGGTGAAGGCGCCCGGGCACGCCGCGGTCATCAGGGCCGCGCTGGAGGCGGGCAAACACGTGGTGTCGGAGTGGCCGCTGACCGTGGACCCGGCCGAGGCGGACGAGCTGGCCCGCGCCGCCACGGCGGCCGGCGTGGTCCACGCCGTCAGCCTCCAGGGGCACCACTCGCCGGACGCGCGCTTCGTCCGCGACCTGGTCGCGGCGGGCCGCGTCGGCCGGTTGGAGTCGGCCGTCCTGGTCGCCGCGGGCGACCCGCTGGGCGGCGCCGTCATCCCGGCGGGCATGGAGTGGAGCACCGACCCCGCCGGCGGCACCACCATCCTCACGATCATGGCAGGCCACTTCCTCGCGACGCTGGAGCGGATGGCGGGCCCGCTGACCGAGGTGTCGGCGCGGCTGCCCCGCCGGTACGACACGGTCGCGGTGGGTGACACCGGCCGGACCGTCGCGAACCGGGTACCGAGCCAGGTGCTGCTCCACGGCACCCTGGCCGGCGGCGCCACCGCCTCCGTCACGGTCCACGGGGGCAGCGGCAGCCCGGACGGGTTCCTCGTCAAGCTCGTCGGCTCCGAGGGAACGCTGACCGCCGGCCCCACCCGGCCGGGCGTGTACATGCACTGGACCGACTGGGAGATCCGCGTCGGCGGCGAGCGCGTCGAGGTGCCCGCCTCCTACCGGACCGTGCCCTTCGACCCGGCCGGCGGTCCGGTCGCCAACGTCGCCAACTTCTACCAGGAGGTCGGGCGGGCCATCCGGGAGGGCCGTCCGGCCGATCCCGACTTCCACGCCGCGGCGCGCCTGCACCGGCTGCTCGCGGCCATCGAGCGCGCCGCCCTGAGCGGCGGCGCGGAGGAGATCTCGTGAAGTGCGGCGGGCGGGCCGTCTCCTGGCCGCCGTCCGTGCCGGACGAGCTCAGGCGCTGAACGCGTCGACCGTCGCCTGGTTGAACGCCTTGAGGTCGTCGGGCTTGCGGCTCGTGACCAGGATGTTGAGTCCCGTGGTGTCCACCACGACCTCCTTGTCCACCCAAGTGGCGCCCGCGTTGCGCAGGTCCGTCCGGAGGCTGGGCCAGGAGGTCATGGTGCGGTCGCGCACCACGTCGGCCTCCACCAGCGTCCAGGGCGCGTGGCAGATCGCGGCCACGGGCTTGCCCGCGTCGAAGAAGTCGCGGACGAACCGCACGGCCTTCGGCTCCATGCGAAGGAAGTCGGGGTTGGCGACGCCGCCCGGCAGCACCAGGCCGTCGAAGTCCGACGCCGAGACCTCGTCCACCGTGGCGTCCACGGCGTAGGTGTCTGACTTGTCCAGGTGTTTGAAGGCCTGGATCCGGCCGGAGGCGGTGGAGACGAGCTTCGGAGTGCCGCCCGCCTGCGTGACCGCCTTCCAGGGCTCGGTGAGCTCCACTTCCTCGACCCCCTCAGGGGCGACGAGGAACGCGATCGTCTTGCCGTCCATCATCAGGATTCCTCCTTGGAGCGGATGTCCTCACCCCCTATCCGGCGTCCTGGGATGTATGCGTGCGCGGCCCACGCGGCGGCGGCTCCCACGGCGTACCACAGCAGGTCGGGCGGGTTGAACGTGCTGCCCAGCACCGGCCGCAGGACCGGGGGGATCTCGGCGAGCTGCGCGAACTCGATCGCCCAGCTCAGCCCGCCCGCCACGAGCGCGGCCACGGCGGGCCGGATCCGCGGGCGGACCAGCACGACGAGCGTGTAGAGGAGGACCGTGTACAGCGCGTCGCCCGCGTACTTGGCGAAGGCGCCGTCGGCCAGCGCCCGGACCCCGAGCCCCGCCACGACCGTCAGGACGGCGACGAGGGCGACGGTCAGGCGTGGCATCGGGCCACCCTAGCCGGGTTGACGCGGCTCGATACCATCGGACCACATGAGCGCGACCATGGTGGTGAAGGACCTCGCGGCGGGTCACGGGGATCGGGTGCTGTTCTCGGGGCTCGACCTGGTGGTGAGCCCGGGCGACGTCATCGGCCTGGTCGGGGCCAACGGCGCCGGCAAGTCGACCCTGCTGCGGATGCTCGCCGGCCTCGACGCCCCCGAGGAGGGCGCCGTACGCCTGAGCCCGGCGACCGCGACCGTGGGCCACCTGCCGCAGGAGCCGGAGCGCAGGGCGGGCGAGACGGTCGGGGCGTTCCTCGCCCGGCGCACCGGCGTGGCGGCGGCGCAGCGCGACCTCGACGCGGCCACGCAGGCCCTCGTCGACGAGCGGCCCGGAGCCGACGACGTCTACAGCGACGCCCTGGAGCGCTGGCTGGCGCTGGGCGGCGCGGACCTGGAGGAGCGGGCCGAGGAGGTGGCCGCCGACCTGGGTCTCGCCGTGGACCTGGGCCAGGCCATGACCTCGCTGTCCGGCGGCCAGGCGGCCCGCGCGGGGCTCGCGTCGCTGCTGCTCAGCCGGTACGACGTGTTCCTGCTGGACGAGCCGACCAACGACCTCGACCTCGACGGGCTGGACCGGCTGGAGCGGTTCGTCACGGGCCTGCGGGCGGGCACGGTGCTGGTGAGCCACGACCGCGAGTTCCTGGCCAGGACCGTCACCAAGGTGCTGGAGCTGGACCTCGCCCAGCAGCGGATCCGGCTGTACGGCGGAGGCTACCAGGCGTACCTGGAGGAGCGGGAGGTCGCCCGCAGACAGGCCCGCGAGCAGTACGAGGAGTACGCGGGCACCCGCGCCGACCTGGAGGCCCGCGCCCGCACCCAGCGCGCCTGGATGGAGAAGGGCGTGAAGAACGCCCGGCGCAAGGCCACCGACGGCGACAAGATCGGCCGCAACATGCGGGTGGAGTCGACCGAGAAGCAGGCCGCCAAGGCCCGCCAGACCGAGCGGCTGATCGAGCGCATGGAGGTCGTGGAGGAGCCGCGCAAGGAGTGGGAGCTGCGCATGGAGATCGCCGCCGCGCCCCGCGCGGGAGCGGTCGTGGCGACCATGCGCGGCGCGATGGTGCGGCGCGGCACGTTCACGCTCGGACCGGTGGACCTGGAGGTGGGCTGGGCCGAGCGGATCGCGATCACCGGCGCCAACGGCTCGGGCAAGACCACGCTGCTCGGCGCGATGCTCGGCCGGATCCCGCTGGACGAGGGCAACGCCGCGCTGGGGCCGGGCGTGGTCGTCGGCGAGGTGGACCAGGCCAGGGGGCTGTTCGAGGGGGAGGAACCGCTGCTGGACGCGTTCTCCGGGCACGTGCCCGAGATGGTGCCCGCCGACGCGCGGACGCTGCTGGCGAAGTTCGGGCTGCGGGCCGCGCACGTGCTGCGGCCGGCCTCGACGCTGTCGCCGGGCGAGCGCACCCGGGCCGCCCTGGCGCTGCTCCAGGCCAGAGGTGTCAACCTGCTGGTGCTGGACGAGCCGACCAACCATCTCGACCTGCCCGCCATCGAGCAGATGGAGTCGGCCCTGGACGCCTACCCCGGCACGCTGCTGCTCGTCACCCACGATCGCCGGATGCTGGACGCCGTCCACGTGGATCGCCGGCTCCGCGTGGATCAGGGCAAGGTCATCGAGACCGACTGAAAATTTACACCGGATCAGGAAACGAAGATGAAACAATTTTCCGTCACTCGTTGACACGCACTGTTCGTATGGTGTGCCTTTCTCTACACAGGAATTCCCGCCTGAAGGTGAGGCACATATGAGGAAATGGATCGCACGCCTGGCTGTGCTGGGCGTAGCGCTGTTACTGGCAGGCCAGGGTCAGGTGGCACTGGCCCAGGAGCCTGCGGCGGGGAAGAAGGTCCTCCGTGTCGGGGCCACCCAGGCGGTGGACTCGATGAACCCCTTCCTGGCGGTCCGTCTCGTCTCCACCTCGATCCACCGGTGGATGTACGGCTACCTCACGGTGCCCGACTCGAAGACCCTCCAGCCCAGCCCCGATCTCGCCGAGTCGTGGACGTCCTCCGAGGACGGCCTCACGTGGACGTTCAAGATCCGGCAGGCCAAGTGGTCCGACGGCCAGCCGGTCACGGCCGACGACGCCGCCTGGACGTTCAACAAGATCATGACCGATGACGCCGCGAAGACCGCCAACGGCCCGGCCGTGGAGAACTTCGAGAGTGTCACGGCCAACGGCCAGGACCTGGTCATCAAGCTGAAGGCGCCCCAGGCCTCCATCCTGGAGAACCCGATCCCGATCATGCCCAAGCACGTCTGGGAGAAGGTGACCGACCTCGCCAACTACGAGGCCGACACCTACCCGACCGTCTCCAGCGGGCCCTACATCGCGGTCGAGCACAAGAAGGACCAGTACGTCAAGCTGCAGGCCAACCCCAACTACTGGCGGGGCAAGCCGAAGATCGACGAGCTCCAGGTCATCCTCTACGACAACCCGCAGGCCGCCATCGCCGGCCTGAAGAAGGGTGACATCGACCTCATCGGCCGCCTCGCGCCGCCGGAGTTCCAGGCCATCCAGAACGACCCGAACATCGTGGCGTGGAACAACCAGGGCCGCCGTGCCGCGTACCTGGAGGTCAACCCCGGCGCCACGACGACCGACGACAAGCCGGTCGGCGACGGTCACCCCGCGCTGAAGGACGTGAAGGTCCGCCAGGCGCTGCACTACGCGATCGACAAGCAGAAGCTCGTGGCCGAGGTGCAGAGCGGCCTGGCCAAGCCGGCCGACGGCTCGATCGTGCCGCCGATGTACAAGGACTTCTTCTGGGAGGCCAGCGGCGACACCAAGGTCACCTATGACCCGGCCAAGGCCAACAAGATCCTCGACGACGCGGGCTACAAGAAGGGCGCCGACGGCGTCCGGACGATGCCCGACGGCAAGAAGAAGCTCGAGTTCCGCTTCACCATCCACGCCGACACCCCGATCGAGGACAAGCTCGGCGAGTACCTGACCGGCTTCTTCAAGGAGATCGGCGTCACGCTGACCACCGTGAAGCTCGACTCCAGCAAGTTCTCCGACGAGACCGGCGTCACGGGCAACTACGACATCGCGATCAGCGGCTGGTCGGTCAACCCCGACCCCGAGGAGGTCCTGGCGACGCACCTGTGCAGCCGCCGGCCGACCCCGAAGGGCGAGGGCGGCGGCACCGAGTCGTTCTACTGCGACCCGACCTACGAGAAGCTCTACCAGGAGCAGCTCAAGGAGCTCGACCGCACCAAGCGCGCCGACCTCATCAAGCAGATGCAGGAGCGCCTCTACACCGAGGCGCCGATCATCGCGATCTACTACACGAACGACCTTGAGGGCTACCGCAAGGACCGGATCACCAGCATCACCTCGATCCCCGAGGAGAACGGCCTGCTCTACGGCGGCAGCGGCTACTGGCCGTTCTACACCGTGGACACGGTCGCGGCCCCGGCCGCCGGCTCGACGGCCGACGGCGGGTCCAACACCGGACTGATCCTCGGCGTGGTCGGCGGCGTGGTCGTCCTCGGACTGGTGGTGTTCCTCGTGACCAGGCGACGCAAGGGCGTCGCGGACGAGCGCGAATGACAGCACCGCTCGAAGCAGCAGAGCCCGCCGCCGTCCAGGCGGCGGGCCCTGGTGACGAGCGCTCCACCCACGGCGGCACGCTTCGGTACGCGCTGTCGAAGCTGGGTGGGGCGCTGTTCAGCATCGCCATGGTGATCGTCGGCACGTTCTTCGTGTTCCGGCTGCTGCCCGGCGACCCGGTGCGCAACCTCGCGCAGGGCCGCAACATGACTCCCACCCAGCTCGCTCTGGAGCGCCACCGGCTGGGCCTGGACAAGCCGGTGCTCGACCAGTTCGTCGACTTCGTGGGCAAGACGCTCCGCTTCGACCTCGGCACCTCCTACGAGTACAAGCGGCCCGTCCTCGGCCTGATCGGCGAGCGGCTCGGGCCGACGTTGCTGCTCGCCGGCGTGGGCCTGGTCATCGCGGTCAGTCTCGGGCTCTGGCAGGGCACGCGGGCCGGCTGGCGGCACAACTCCCGCTTCGACCGGGTCTCGACCGGGGTCTCGCTGGTGTTGTGGTCCGTGCCGACGTTCTGGCTCGGGCTGCTGCTGCTCATGGTGTTCGGCGTGGGCATCGGGCCGATCCCGGGGCTGTTCCCGACGCGGGGCATCGAGAGCGTGGACGCGCCCGACGGGTTCGCGTACGTGCTGGACGTGGCCTCGCACATGGTGCTGCCCTGCCTGACGCTGGTGGCCGTGGTCTACGCCCAGTACCTGCTGGTCATGCGCTCCTCCCTGCTGGAGGAGGTCAGCCAGGACTACGTGACGGTGGCCCGCGCCAAGGGCCTGCGCGACGACGAGGTACGGCGCCGCCACGCGGTGCCCAACGCGCTGCTGCCCACGGTGACGCTGGTGTTCATGCGCATCGGCTTCGTCGTCGGCGGTGCGGTCACCGTGGAGACCATCTACAGCTGGCCCGGTCTCGGGCAGCTCTTCTACGAGGCGATCAAGGTGCCGGACTTCACGCTCATGCAGGGCACGTTCATGCTCATCACCGTCGCGGTGATCCTCATGAACACGCTGGCCGACGTGGTCTACCGGCTGCTCGACCCGAGAGTGAGGTCGGCGTGACCACCGCCACTGTGGAATCCGTCGCCTGGAGCCGCAGGCGGCTGGCGTTCGGCCGGTTCTGGCGGAGCTTCCGGCAGAACAAGGCCGGGATGGCCGGCCTGGTGGCGCTGGTCGTGGCCGTGGTGCTGGCGCTCGTCGCGCCGCTGTTCATCGACGAGAGCGTGACCAGCGTCGTGTCGGGCACCGGCGCCAAGTGGGCGCCGCCGAGCCTGGCCGAGCCGTTCGGCACGGACGAGTCCGGCCGGTCCATCCTGCTGATGGTCTGGTGGGGCTCGCGGGCCTCGCTGCTCATCGGCTTCCTCGCCGCGCTGCTCAGCATCGTCATCGGCATGGTGGTCGGCATCGCCGCCGGGCACTTCCGCGGCTGGCTGGGCGGCGTGCTCATGCGGGTCACCGACTGGTTCCTGGTGCTGCCCTCGCTGATCACCGCCATGGTCCTGGCCGCCATCCTGGGCGGCAGCACGTTCACCATCATCGTGGCGATCGGCGTGACCACCTGGCCCACCACGGCCCGCCTCATCCGGGCGCAGACCCTCGCGGTGGAGGCCCGGCCGTACATCGAGCGGTCCAGGGCCCTCGGCGGCGGCCACTGGCACATCACCACCCGCCACGTGCTGCCGAACGTCGCGCCCCTGCTGCTGGCCAGCACCACCCTGGAGGTCGCCAGCGCCATCGTCACCGAGTCGACGCTGGCCTTCCTCGGCGTCAGCGCCAACAAGACCTCGTGGGGCACCATGCTGCGCGCCTCCTACGACTTCGGCGCGGCGACGCAGGGCGCGTGGTGGTACATCCTCATCCCCGGTCTCTGCATCCTCGCCGTCGTCATGGCGTTCACGCTCTGCGGCCGGGCGCTGGAGGCCGTGCTCAACCCGCGACTCAGGAAGGCGGGCTGATGGCTCTGCTCGAACTGGACGACGTCTCCGTGACCTACCGCATCGCGGCGGGCGAGGTGCCCGCCGTGCGCGGGGTGTCGCTGGCGCTGGACGCGGGGACGGCGCTCGGGGTCGCCGGTGAGTCGGGGTCCGGCAAGTCGACGCTGGCCATGGCGTTGCTGCGGCTGCTGCCGCGCGACGCCCGCGTCGGCGGCCGGATCCTGCTCGACGGCGAGGACGTCCTGACCATGAAGTGGGGCCGGATGCGCGCCGTCCGCTGGGCGGAGGCGTCGATCGTCTTCCAGGGCGCGCAGCACGGGCTCAACCCGGTGCAGCGCATCGGCGACCAGATCGCCGAGCCGCTCCTCGTCCACGGCCTGGCCCGGCCCGAGGCTGCCCGGGGGCGCGTCGCCGAGCTGCTGGAGCAGGTCGGGCTGCCCGCCTGGCGGGCGCGCAGCTACCCGCACGAGCTGTCCGGCGGGCAGCGACAGCGCGTGATGATCGCCATGGCGCTCGCCTGCTCGCCCCGGCTGATCATCGCCGACGAGCCGACGACCGCCCTCGACGTGATGGTCCAGGCGCAGGTGCTGACCCTGGTCAAGGAGCTGCTCGCCGAGCGCGGCATCTCGCTGATCATGATCTCGCACGACCTGTCGGTGCTCGCCGACGTCTGCGACCGCCTCGCCGTCATGTACGCGGGCCGGGTGGTCGAGCACGGACCGTCGCACGAGGTGTTCCACAAACCCCGGCATCCCTACAGCGCCGCGCTGGCCGCCGCCTTCCCCACGGTCGGCGACCCGGTCTCGCGGCTCGCGCCCAAGGGGCTCGGCGGCGACCCGCCCGACCCCATGGAGCTGCCGACGGGCTGCTCGTTCCACCCGCGGTGCCCGGTCGCGGTGGAGGAGTGCCCCACCCTGGACGTCGAGCTCTGGCGCGCCGGCCCCGAACACCGCGCCGCCTGCGTACACGTACGGCCGGCCGCCGACGCCGCCACCGAGCCCGCCGAGCCCGCGGAGACCGCCACCATGGAGACCTCGTGACCGAGACGCAAGCCCCCGTGGAGACCGTCGGCACGGTCCGCCCCACCCTGCTGGAGGCCCGCGACCTGCACGTGGAGTTCCCCTCGCGCGGGCGGCGTGCCCGCGCCGTCGACGGGGTGGACCTCGCGATCGGCGAGGGTGAGATCGTGGCGCTCGTCGGCGAGTCCGGCTGCGGCAAGACCACGCTCGCCCGCACCCTGCTCGGCCTCGAACGCCCCACCTCCGGCTCCGTCCTGTACGGCGGGACGGCCCTGCAGTACGGCTCCAAGGCGCTCAAGGCGTACCGCCGGGAGGTGCAGCTCGTCCTGCAGGACCCGATGGGCTCGCTCAACCCGCGCCAGACCGTCTACGAGGCCGTCGCCGAGGGGCCGCGCATCCACGGCCTGGCCGGCGAGCAGGAGGTCGTCGCCTCGGCGCTGTCCCGGGCCGGGCTCCGGCCGCCCGAGAGGTTCTTCCTGCGCTACCCGCACGAGCTGTCCGGCGGCCAGCGCCAGCGCGTCGTGATCGCCGGGGCGCTCGCCCTGGAGCCCAAGGTGCTGATCGCCGACGAGCCGGTGGCCTCGCTCGACGCCTCGGTGCGGGGCGAGATCCTCGCGCTGCTGCTCCGGCTGCGCGACGAGCTGGGCCTGTCGGCGCTGGTCGTCACCCACGACCTCGGCCTCGCCTGGAACATCGCCGACCGGGTGGCGGTCATGTACCTGGGCCGGATCGTCGAGTCGGGCCCGGTCGAGCAGGTGCTGACCGCGCCGCGGCACCCGTACACGCAGGCCCTGCTGTCGGTGCTCCCCGAGTCGCCCGAGCGGATCGTGCTCACCGGCGAGCCGCCGGACCCGACGCGCATCCCCGGCGGATGCCGCTTCCACGCCCGCTGCCAGGTGCTCGCCTCCGGCCGGGCGGCTGAGGCGGGGGTGGACGGCAGGTGCCGGGCGGAGCCGCTGGCCGTCCTGCCGGCGGTGCCCGCGGCCCAGGCGGCCTGCCACTACGCGGCGGCCACCACCGGCCCGGGAGACCACTAGCCAGCTCCGCAGACGTCATGACGAGCACGATCCCGCCGCCGGCAGGCCTCCGCCGACTGCCCCACGGACTGGGACGGGTCGATCATCGCGGCGGCCCGGGCGGGATCGGAGCGGTGCCGGTGTTTGAATGCCTCCGGCAACGTCTCGGACACCACATCGTGGACCTACCGCTGCTCCGGTGGGAGGCCGTCCGGTGCGTCTACTCGTCCGGGGGCACCAGCCCCGATCGATACGCGTAGATCGCGGCCTGGACACGGGTGCGCGTGCCGATCTTGGCAAGGACGCGTGACACGTGGATCTTGACCGTTCCCGCGGCGATGCCGAGTTCATCGGCGATCTCAGCGTTGGACCGGCCCAGCCCGACCAGCCGGAGCACCTCCGTCTCCCGCACCGTGAGCTCGCGGGCGTCGGCCTGGACGGGCGGGGTCGCGAAGCGGCGCACGAGCCTGCGGGTGACCTGCGGGTCGATCAATCCCTGACCTCGGTGGGCCGCGCGCACCGCCGCCAGGTAGAGGTCGGGGTCACCGTCCTTGAGCAGGAAGCCCACAGCGCCCGCTTCGAGTGCCCCGAAAAGATACTCGTCTGTGTCGAACGTGGTCAGCGCGATGATTGCCATGTACGGCGCCCGGGCCATCAGCCGCCGGATGGCCGTGATCCCGTCCGTGCCCGGCATGCGGAGATCGGTGAGTATCACGTCCGGTTGGTGCTCGCGCGCCATGCTGACCAGCTCGGCCCCGTCGCGCGCGGCGCCGAGGAAGGCGATGTCGGGCTCGTGGCTCAGCAGTTGCCGTAGTCCCTCACGGGCGAGATGCTGGTCGTCGGCGATCAAAAGGCGGATCACGAACCCACCCGCCGGACCAGACGATCGTGCCGGGGCGACTCCGGGGAAGGGCCGGCCCCGCCATCGCCCGCCTTCGCCGCCGGCCCACGATCCACACGGGCGTCCGGGGGGAGCACGGGGAGGTCGGCGCGCACCCGCCAGCCGTTCTTGCCGTGTGACCCGATGTGGCAGTGCCCGCCCAGCGCCTCCACGCGCTCACGCATGCCCGTCAGGCCGCGCCCTCCGCTCGGAACGCGGTCGTCTGCCAGGTCGCCGCCGGCCGATGGGCGGGGCGGACCCGAGTCGTCGATGGTGACAACGACCCGGCTGTTCGCCCCACGAACCTTGACCGAGGCCGTTCCGGCCGTGGAATGCCGCGCCACGTTGGTCAGCGCTTCCTGCACGATCCGGTAGGCACAGGCCGCCGTCTCCGGGTGGACGGTGCTCTCCAGGTGGGGATCGACGTCGAGGGCGACGGCCAGCTCCGACCCGCCGCTGCGTTCCGCGAGCGCGGGCAGGTCTGCGAGGCCTCGCTCCTGCGGCTGGTCCTCGCTGTCCGACCGCACCAATGTCGTGAGCAGCGCCCGGATCTCGGCCAGCGCCTCGGCCGACAGACCGGCGATGCCGGCCAGTGCGCGGTCGGCCTCGGAGTCGCGACCGGCCAGCGCCCGCCGGGCGCCGACCGCCTGGAGCCTGATCGCACTGAGGTGGTGACCGACGATGTCGTGGACGTCTCGGGCGATCCGTGCTGCCTCCTGCGAGCGTGCCCGCTCCTCCCTGGCACGTTGCAGCCGCGCCGCTTGAGCGGCGCGGTCGGCCCGCAGTCGCAGCGCGTATCCGGCGGCGACCGGCGCCGCCCCGGCCGCCGCGTAGACGGACATGCTGGTGAGGCCCGGCGTGGACATGCCCCCGATGCCTGCCGCCACCGCCCAGACGATGGAGCCGATCAGAAGCGCCGAGCGCAGGCGGTGGCGGTGGAAGGCCGCCGACGCGACGGTCAGGCCCAGGATCCAGGTGCCGGTGTCGCGCTCCAGAGCGAGACTGACCGCCGGCATCACCGCCGCGGAGGCGACGACCGCCGTCAGTGGCAGCCGCCTGCGTATCACCAGCGGTGCGCAGGCCGCCAGGGTCGGCACCGCCCACAGCGCCGCCGCGCCCACGTCGGTGAGCTCAGCAGGCCGGCCGCGCCACCATCCGTCCAGCGCCGAGAGCGTCAGCGCGATGATCGCCGTGGCGCAGGCCAGCAGGGCGTCGCGGCCCATGACGGGGATACGCCTCCAGACGCCGTCCGCGTCCCGTGCCAAGGACCGGAAAGCCGCTGACCGTCTCACGCGACCAAGTATCACGCCGGCCTTGCGGGGCAGGTGGCGCCGGGAGCCGGGAGCGTACCGTTGATCAAGTATCTGTCCACGTGCTCGGTCACGCAGGGATCGCCGTGGTTGACGTACAGGCCATGGCCGATGCCGTCGTACCTGACCGTGACCGAGCCGGGGACCTGGTCGGTGATGGCGCGGACAGAGCTGTACTCGTAGACGGGCCCGACGCCGAGCAGCGGCGGAAGCGCGCGAGCAGGCAACGGCGCCGGCGGGTTGGCGGCCTCGGGAGCCCACGGCGAACACGTGAGACGCGCGTTCTCCCGTACGCCGGAGAAGTTCGGCGATACCTTGGCTGAGCGCCGCACCGCCGTACGGTAGGCGCGGTAGCCGTCATAGCGGAACCCGTCGGCGCACGTCACCGCGAGCAGGGCGCTCGGCTGCGGCGGCACGCCGCGGCCCTGCGGGTCGAAACCGGACGCGTCGCCCTTCGAGGCGCTCGCGATGGCCTTGGCGAACGCGGGCCAGCCCGCCTCGCGCAAGATCATGCCCTGCGCCAGTGCCTTGAGGTCGTCGCCGTCGTAGCGGCGTTCCCCAGCGGCCGCGGAACCGGGCAGGGGATGGCGCTCGGCCCGCTTCACGACGTCCTGCCAGGCCGTTTCCGCGTCGGTCCCGCGCAGCGCGCAGTCGGAGGAGCCGGCGCACCATCGGACGAAGCGCTTGAACACCTCCTCCAGGCCCTTGTACTGCAGCCGCTCGGACTCCGCGACCGGGGACACGTGGTCGGGCACGCTGTCCAGCGCCATGGCGCGCACCCGCTGCGGGAACAGCCGCGCGTAGGAGGCGCCCAGCACGCCGCCGTAGGAGTTGCCCAGATAGGAGAGCTTCTCCTCGCCCAAGCCGGCGCGGATGGCGTCCATGTCGCGGGCCTGGGTGGCGGAGTCCATGTGACCGAACAGGCCGGGCGCGGCGTCCCTGCAGGCGGCGACTGCGGCGGCGTTCGCCTTGAGCGCCTGGTCGTACTCGCGCCGGTTCTCCGGAGTGGCGAACGCGGGCCCGGTCGCGCAGGACGCCAGCGGGAGGTGCTCGCCGCTCTGCCCGCCGCGCGGGTTCCATGTGACGACGTTCATCCGGGTACGCAAACCGGCGAAACGGGGCAGTGACCGGGACAGCGCCTGAACGCCGGCGGCGCCAGGACCTCCGGGACTGAACAGGACGGTCCCCGCGGCCTCGCCGGTCGCGGATGCCCTGGCCAGGGTGAGGGAGATCGTCTTGCCGCCGGGATCTTTCCAGTCGACGGGAACGGCCAGTTGGGCGCACCGCAACTCGGCCGGGACGTCCGCGCCGCACGCGGACCAGGTGAGGGACGGCGCCGGTGCCGCGGTGGATGAAGTGGACGAAAGGGAGGCGGCGCCGGCGGGAGCGTACGCTCCCAGCGTCATCACCAGAGGCACAGCGAGCAAGGCTGATCTCTGCCAGATCATCGATTCCTCCCACAGGTGGTGCGGCGAGCGCCGCGGATGTCGTCACAGGCTAGGCAGAGGCATGTCCCGCCACATCTGCCACAGGGCATACATCCGACCCGCCGGGGCTCGGCCTGGCCTCTTCGACGGACTCCACCCGCGCGTGCGCGATCCTGTGGATCCTGGGGGCATGAGGAGGTCCTGGCTCTAGCCCTGCACGGTCGTGTAGTCGGCCAGCGCGATGGCGTTGGCGGCGCGGTGGATGGCGCCGGCGACCCGCTCGATCATCCGGTCGCGGCCGGGCAGGTGGGGCAGCAGCCTGATCATCATGAGCTGGATCCGGATGGCCAGGCGCGACCCGATCACCATCCCCTTGAGGTTGGCCGGGCCGAGCTCCTGGTTGGCCTCGACGAACGGCCGCAGCACGGCCTCGTACCGGTCGAGCGCGCCCTCGGCGCCCCGGGCCAGCTCGCCCGCCAGTACGTACGCGCCGACCAGTGCGAGGCTGGTGCCCTGGCCGGAGGCCGGCGAGGCGCAGTAGCCGGCGTCGCCCACCAGCACGACCCGGCCGCTCGACCAGCGGTCCATGTGGATCTGGCTGACCGAGTCGAAGTAGAAGTCGTCGGAGCGCCGGACGGCCTCCAGCAGCTCGGGCACCTCCCAGCCGGCCCCGGCCATGGCCTCGGCCAGCAGCTCCTTCTGCCGGGCCGTGTCGCGGTGGTCGTAGGCGAGGGGCGCTGACGACCACATGAACAGCGCCTTGGCGGTCGGGTCCTGCCGGGTGCTGTAGACGTTCGCGGTCCTGCCGGGCGCCACGTGCACGGCCTCCTCGCGGTCGAGGCCGAGATGGTTCGGGACGGTCGAGATGGAGATGTGGCAGCCGAGGTCGCGCCGGAACCTCTCCTCCTCGCCGAACACCAGCCGCCGGGTGACGGAGTGGACCCCGTCCGCCCCGATGACCAGGTCGAACCGGCGCGGCGCGGAGCGCTCGAACGTCACGGTCCCGTCCTCGGCGATCCCCGTGATCGTGTCGTCGAAGATGTACTCGACGTCGTCGCGCGTCAGGTCGTACAGCAGCTCGTTGAGGTCGCCGCGCATGATCTCCGCGTCGCCGCCGTGCCGGCCGCCGAACAGGTCGGCGTCCATGGTCGCGACGCGACGGCCCGTGGCGTCGTAGTGGGTCACGTGGCGCATCTCCGTGCTCCGGGCGCGGACCGCCTCCAGCAGGCCCATGCGCTCGATCACGTCGATCGCGGCACCGCGGATGTCCACCTTGTAGCCGCCCTCACGGATCGCGGGCGCCCGCTCGACCACGGTCGGCGTGAAGCCGTGGCGGCGCAGCCAGTAGGCGGCCGTGGTGCCGGCGATGCTCGCCCCGGAGATCAGGATGTTCGTCATGCCCTGAACGGTACACGTGTGTCAGACGCTTGTCCAGAACGATTGTATGAGACGATTGTGCTACTCTCCTGGCATGGGAAATCGTGAGGACCTGCTGGCCGGGGCGAAGCGGTGCCTGATGGAGAAGGGCTACTCCCGCACCACCGCCCGCGACATCGCGAGCGCCTCGGGAGTGAGCCTGGCGGGCATCGGCTACCACTTCCGCTCGAAGGACGCGCTGATGAACGAGGCGCTGTTCGAGGCGATGCGGGAGTGGGGCGACGAGCTGGCGGCCACGCTGGCCGGCTCCGTGGAGCCCGGGGCCACGCCGCTGCGGCGCTTCGAGGTGGCGTGGGACCGGGTCGTCGAGTCGCTGGACCGGCTCCGGCCGCTCTGGATCACCCAGTTCGAGCTGGTCGGCCAGGTGGACCATCTGCCGGAGGTGCGCGCCTACCTCGTCCAGGGGCTGCGGGCGGCGCAGGACGGGCTGGCGGAGCTGTTCGCGGGCATCGACCCGGCGACGGACCCGGAGCGGGCCCGGCTGGTGGGCGCGCTCTACCAGGCCATGCTGACGGGCTTCCTGTCACAGTGGCTCCTGGACCCGTCCAGCGCCCTCAAGGGCCATGAGGTGGCCCAGGCCCTCCGCCTGGCCACCGCCTGACTCACGAGGGCGGGGACGCCGTGACGATCGCGAAAGATTTGACGTAGCCGGCTCTCACCTGCAGCGTCGCGGCGACCCCCGCACCGCCGACCAGGGAGCGATTCGCGACCGGGGCGGCAGCGGCGCACGACCCGCGAGAACTGCACGCGGCCGCGGTTCATGGCATCCGGGTCGCGTATCGGTCCCGCAACGCCAACGGACGATCGGACCAGGTTGGCACCCGGCCAACCTCGGGCGAAATGCCCCCAAAGCCACGCGCTTTCCTGGAAGCCTCCCCTCGCGCCCCTGGTTGGAGACATTGAATCGCTCGAAGCCGACATGCCGGTCCGCATCCGACCGGCGAACCAGAGATGAGTGGGAAGACGTCATGTCGATCCAGCACTCCATGTCCATCCAGAACTTCCTGCCTTTCGTGTTCCGCCCGCCGAAGCAACCGGACGTCGCGCTGCAGGAACTCCGGCAATCCAGCGAAAGACGCCGCCGCAGTAGTCGCCGCCGTCACTGAGCGGTCGCCCTTCGGCACCTCGAATCCGTGCCGGACGGATCAGGCGCGGGCCCCGGGCCCGCGCCTGATCCGCTGTCGGGCCGCCGCTGTCGGGCCGCCGCTGTCGGGCCGCCGGGGTCGCGGGTGACGCCCCTGGTCCTAGAACGCGCTGATGGTGGCCGGGGCGCGCTCCGTGCGGCTGAGGGTGCGGATGACGGCCGTCGCGCCGTGCCGGTGGACGGCGAGGCGGGCCAGGAGGTCCACGACCGGGTCCACGACCGTCGAGGGCAGGGCCGGCGTCCCCACGCCCACGCTCGTCGCCAGGTCGTCGGAGTGGACGACCAGCTCGATCACGCGCGTCAGGAGGAAGTCGTCCAGCAGCAGCGACCAGCCCGACGGCAGGTCCAGGACCCGGTCGCCCGGCTCGGCGGGCAGGGTGGCGCGCTGGTGCTCCAGCAGCTCGGCCGTGGCGGCGGCCAGCGCGGCGGGGCCGGCGGAGGCGGACTCCTCGCCGGCGCGCCTGATGCCGACGTTGATCTCGTGGTCGAGGCCCGCCTCGACCCATGGGGACCTGGCGTAGTGCTCCAGCAGGCCGATCGGCTCCGTCCCCGGCGTCGGGCCCGCGGCGAGCAGCCGGTCGACCCGGACGAGCTGGTGGGCGAGATGTCCGGCCAGCCCCGCGACGCTGAACTCGGTGAGCGCGCTCGGCTTGTCCCAGGCGGCGGCCACGGCGGGATCGCCCAGCAGGGCCACCGCCGACTCCGCGGCTGTCAAGTAGGACGCTCTGATCTCCCCCATAAGATCCGACCCTTTCCGCCTATGTCGTGATTCGCGCCAAGACTATCCCCACGACGATCAGGCTCACCGCCGCCATCCGCCCCACCGAGATCGGGTCGTCGCCGAGCACGACGCCCAGCGTGATCGCCCCCACCGCCCCGATGCCGGTGAACACGGCGTAGGCGGTGCCGACGGGCAGCGTGTTCATGGCCTGGGAGAGCAGCCAGACGGCGGCGGCCATCAGGGCGAGGCAGAGCAGGGTGGGCACCGGGCGGGTGAAGTTCTGCGTCGGCTTGATGCTCTGGGACCAGGCCACCTCCACCAGCCCGGCGAGGAGGAGGACGAGCCAGCTCACGACGACACCGCCTTCAGGGCCGCGGCCAGCGACTCCTCGTGCTTGCCGCGCAGGTGCGCGAGTGCCGGGTCGAGCCGGGAGTTGACCAGCTCGGCGTGGAAGAACGTGACGTCCTCGACCGCGAAGTGGCCCTGGAAGAAGTCGCGCAGATAGCGCTCCTGGTGGTCGTACGGCTCGCGCGGGGTGCCCGGGCCGTACGCGCCGCCGCGGGCGCCGGTGACCACGAACGAGCGGCCCTTGAGCGACATCTTCGGGAACGTGATCTGGTCGATCCAGGCCTTCAGCGACGACGGGATCGAGAAGTTGTACATCGGCGTGCCGATCAGCACCACGTCGGCCGCCACCACCTCGTCCAGCAGCGGCTTCACGATCGCCCAGGCCTCGCGCCGGGCGGGGGTGCGGACCGCCTCCTCGTAGCGGGAGATGTCGGTGATCTGGTGTTCGAGGATGTGGTCGCACAGCTCGGTCCACGCCTCGCCGATGTGCGGCACGGGGTCGGCGGCCAGGTCGCGGTAGACGTATCCCGCGTCGGGGTGCGCGGTGCGCCAGCTCTCGGCGTACGCCTTCGACAGCCGGCGGGAGAACGAGGCGCGGCGCGCGCTGGCGTCCAGGTGGAGCAGCATGGCTTCTTCCGATCTCTAAGCGGACACTACGTCCAGTTAACCATAACCGGACGCAGTGTCCACCTAAACTGGTGGGCATGGAGAGAGCCGACGCCGCGCGCAACCGCGCCCGGATCCTCGAAGCCGCCGCCGCGCTGTTCGCCGCCAGGCCGCCGCACGAGGTGACGATGGACGACATCGCCAAGGCCGCCGGAGTAGGCCGGGGCACGCTCTACCGCCGCTACCCGGACCGCGCGTCCATCGCGGTCGCGCTGCTCGACGAGCACGAGCGGGAGCTGCAGGAGCGCCTGCTGCGCGGCGACCCGCCGCTCGGCCCGGGGGCGCCGCCGGCCGAACGGCTCGCCGCGTTCTACGCCGCGATGGTGCGGCTGCTGGAGGACCACGTCCACCTGGTGCTGGGCAGCGAGGTCGGCCGCACGCGGTTCGAGACCGGCGCGTACGGCTTCTGGCGGGCGCACGTCCGCTCGCTGCTCGTCGCGGCGGGCACGCCGCGCCCGGACGCGCTCGTCGACCCGCTGCTCGCGCCGCTCGCCCCCGAGGTGTACTCCTACCAGCGCTCGGACCTCGGCCTC
This sequence comes from Nonomuraea sp. NPDC005501, assembly GCF_040605905.1. Classification (NCBI taxonomy): domain Bacteria; kingdom Bacillati; phylum Actinomycetota; class Actinomycetes; order Streptosporangiales; family Streptosporangiaceae; genus Nonomuraea; species Nonomuraea sp. NPDC005501. The sequence goes on from NZ_JBEXDT010000002.1 coordinate 48,164, forward strand.
ACCCCCGAGCAGATCACGGAGGCCCTGACCAGGCTCACCCGCGTCCTGTGACCGCCGGTGAAGCGAGGACCCCTGCCCACCGCGACGACAGCGCGACGCCGCCCCCTCCACGGCCGCCGGCCTCCGTCGGCCCGCGGGGGTCAGAGGGCGTGGCCGCCGGCGACCTGAAGGACCTGGCCGGTGATGTACCGGGCCTGCCGCGAGGCCAGGAACACCACCGCGCCGGCGATGTCGGCCGGCTCCCCGGCCCGTCCCAGCGGCACGATCGACCGGACGTGCTCCTCCGTGGCGGCGTCCATCCAGCCCGTCTGCACCGGCCCCGGGGCCACCGCGTTGACCCTGATCCCGGCCGCTGCCAGGTCGAGCGCCGCCGCCCGGGTCAGCGCCTCCAGGGCCGCCTTCGAGGTGCCGTACCCCACCTGGCCGGGGAACGCGCGGGCCGCGTCGGTGGAGACGTTGACCGCACTGGCTGAGTGCCCTGGCCGCCGGCGGCGTGCCAGCTCGGCGATGAGCAGGGTTGGGGCGATCGCGTTCACCTGGTAGGCGCGCGCGAGCCCGGCCGCCGTGACCGTTTCGAACGTGTCGGGGCTCTCGCAGTGGGCGGCGTTGTTCACGAGCACGTCAACGGGCCCGAGCCGGCTCTCCACCACGTCGAACAGCCGCACGGGGGCGTCCGGCTCCATCAGATCGGCGCGCACCGCGATCGCGCCGCCGCCCAGCCCGGCCGCGAGCTCCTCGGCCTCGTCCAGGGGAGGGGTGACGTGCTCCCAGGTGACGCCCGGTGGCGGCGCGGACCCGGCGAACCCGTGGACGGCCACCCGCGCGCCTTCGGCCGCGAAGGCGCGCGCGATGGCCGCCCCGATGCCGCGGCCGCCGCCGGTGACGAGAACGACCTGGCCGGCGAGTCCCGTGTCGATCACCTGACGAGCATGCCACGCCGCCCGGACGACGATCAGGACGTGCTGAACAGGGCGCTCACCGACTCGCCGTCGTGGATGCGGCGCATGGCCTCGGCCAGCGCGGGCGCGATCGACAGGACCGTGAGCTTGTCGCTCGGCCGGGGCGGCGGGACGGTGTTGGTGCAGACGATCTCGGCGACCTCGGGCAGCGCGCCGAGCCGTTCGATCGCGTCGGCCGCGAACAGGCCGTGCGTGCAGGCGATCCGCACCGAGTTGACGCCGCGCTCCCGCAGCCGGTCGAGCAGCTCGATGACCGTGCTGCCCTTGGCGATCTCGTCGTCCAGGATGATCACGTCCTTGCCGGCGACGTCACCGATGACCGAGCTGATCACCACCCGGTCGTCGCTGAAGCGCTGCTTGGCGCCCATCGCCACCCCGGCCCCGAGCAGCCGGGCGAAGGCCGCGGCCTCCTTGGCGTTGCCGAGGTCGGGCGAGACGACCACGGTGTTGGACAGGTCGTAGCGGCGGAAGTGCTTGGCCAGCTCCCGCAGCGCGTGCAGGTGGTCGACGGGCACGCTGAAGAAGCCGTGGACCTGCGGCGAGTGGAGGGTCATCGCGAGCACCCGGTCGGCGCCGGCCGCCACCATGAGGTCGGCGACGAGCCGGGCCCCGATCGAGATGCGCGGCGCGTCCTTCTTGTCGCTGCGGGCGTAGGCGTAGTGGGGCAGCACCACGGTCGTACGAGCCGCCGACGCGCCCCGGGCCGCGTCCAGCATCAGCAGCAGCTCCACGAGGTGCTCCTGTACGGGCGGCACCAGCGGCTGGATGAGGAACACGTCCCGCTCGCGGCAGTTGGCCTGGAGCTGGACCTCCAGCACGTCGTTGGCGAAGCGGTTGATCGCCACGGGGTGGAGCGGAGTGCCGAGATGGGCGCAGATCTCTTCGGCGAGCTGCGGGTGGGCGGAGCCGGAGAAAACCGTGATGTCACGCACGATTTCCAGAGGATATCCCTAGGGGTTCACGTAGTGGTGCAGCAGGGCGGGCTCGCCCGCCGCGTTCAGCCAGTCCGCCCGGCTGCTGGCCACGCGCCGCCAGCCGGTCCGCTCGTAGAACGCGATCGCGGCGCGGCCCTCGCTGGAGACCTCCAGGGCCAGGGGCGGGGCGTCGGCGGCGTGCGCGGCGCGGGCGGCGGCGAGCAGGCCGGCCGCCACGCTCCGGCCGCGGGCGCGCGGGACGACGAACAGGCGGGACACGACGGCGCCGACCGGTATGCCGACGAGCTGCCTGACGTGCTGGTCCGGCCGGGCCAGCCCGACGTGGCCGAGCACGGTCCGGCCGTCGTCGTCGACGGCCACCCACGCCTGGGCGAGGTCGTCGGGCGTGAGCCAACCGGCCGGGTCCGTGGGCCAGTCCACGGGGTAGCGGTCGGCGGCGTGGACCTCCTGCAGGGCGCGCACGCAGGCGGGTAGGTCGCCGGCGGTCCGGGGGCGGATCAGGGCGGGGCGGCGGGTCATGGCTGGAGGGTCTCCGGGGTGAGCTTGCCCAGGTCGTGGACGACGAGCCAGGCCAGCTCCAGGGCGTCGGGCGCGGGCGGGTACCGGGGGTGCGGGACCGCGACGACCCGCATCCCGGCCGCGTGCGCCGACCGGAGCCCGTTGCTGGAGTCCTCGACGGCGAAGCAGGCGCGGGGGTCGATGCCCAGCCGGGCGGCGGCCTCCAGATAGCCGTCGGGGGCGGGCTTGCCGCGCTCGACCTCCTCGGTGGAGACCGTGGCGGCGAAGCACTCGTCCAGCCCGGCGGCGTCGAGGACGACGTCGATCAGCCGCCGGGGCGAGGAGCTGGCCAGTCCGAGGGTGAAGCGCCCGGCCAGCCGCCGTACGGCCTCCTGGGCGGCGGGCATCAGCGGGATGGACTCGCGGTAGCGCTCGGCCATCGCGTCCACCACCTGGCGGGCGATCTCCTCCGGCGGCCGGCCGACGCCGAGCTCGTGCAGGTACGCGGCCCACTCGCCGGTGCTCATGCCCATGAGCCGGGACTGCGTGTCGGGCCGCCACGTGCCGCCGTTGTCGGCGACGTAGGCGCGCCGTACCTCCTCCCAGACGGGTTCGGAGTCGACGAGCACCCCGTCGAGGTCGAACACACACGCTTCCACCGCGAAACCCCCATGACGATCAGTCAGCCTCCAGCCAATCACACGGCCCCCGCGCACCTCCGGCAGAGGTAGGGGTTTGTCCGTATTGCCAGACTCTGTTGACCCTGTCCGTACCGGAAGGCGGGCATGCAGGGGAGCATGTCGGACCTTCCATTCCATGATCGTGACGACTCCGACGACGCCGGCCGTGGCTTCGTCGCCAGGCTCGACCCCGGGGTGATCAGGAACAGCGACGGCAGGGTCGTCTGGGACGGCGACTCCTACGCCTTCCTCCAGGAGGAGTGCCCCGACAGCGCGCATCCGGGCCTGTGGCGGCAGGGCCGGCTCTGCGCCCGTCAGGGCCTGTACGAGGTGACCGAGGGCGTCTACCAGGTGCGAGGGCTCGACCTGTCGAACATGACGCTGGTCGAAGGCGACACCGGTGTCGTCGTCGTCGACCCGCTCGTCTCGGTCGAGTGCGCGGCGGCGGCCCTCGGCCTGTACCGCGCGCACCGGGGGCACCGGCCCGTCACCGGTGTCGTCTACACGCACTCCCACGTGGACCACTTCGGCGGCGTGCGGGGCGTCACGAGCGGCGGCGTGCCGATCCTCGCGCCGGACGGGTTCATGGAGCACGCGGCGTCCGAGCACGGCCACGCCCGCTCCGCCGTGACGCGCCGCTCGGTCTACACGTACGGCCAGGCGCTCGAACGCTCCCCGCTCGGCCAGATCGGCGCGGGCCTCGGCCTGGCCGCCTCCACCGGTGCGATCTCGTTCGTCCCGCCCACGGTGACCGTCACCCGCACCGGCCAGGAGGAGGTGGTGGACGGGGTGCGGATGGAGTTCCAGCTCATGGCCGGCGCGGGGGACCCGCCGCAGATGGCGTTCCTCTTCCCCGGCCACCGGGCCCTCTTCCTGGCCGAGAACGTCACCCGTGACCAGCACGACCTGCTGCCCCTGCACGGCGCGGCGGTCCGCGACCCCCGCGTGTGGGTCCGCTGCCTGACCGAGACGATCACGCGGTTCGCCGGCCGCGCCGACGTCGCGCTCGCCTCGCACCACTGGCCGGTCTGGGGAGCGGACGGCGTCGCCCGGTTCCTGACCGGGCAGCGGGACCTGCACACGTACCTGCACGACCAGACGTTGCGCCTGATCAACAAGGGGCTCACCGCGTCCGAGATCGCCGAGACGCTTCCGCTGCCGCCGGCGCTGGAGGACGCCTGGCACACGCGCGGCTACCACGGCGCGCTCAGCCAGCACGTCCGGGCCGTCTACCAGCGCTACCTCGGCTGGTTCGACGGCAACCCCGCGCACCTGTGGGAGCACCCGCCGCGCGAGAGCGCCATCCGGTACGTCAGGTGCCTGGGCGGCGGCGGCGCCGTGGTCGAGTTCGCGCGCGGCTACCTCTCCCAGGGCGACCTGCGCTTCGCCGCTCAGCTCCTCAACCACGCGGTCTTCGCCGACGAGGGCAACAAGGAGGCCCGCGACCTGCTCGCCGAGGTCTACACCAGGCTGGGGCACGGCGCGGAGAACGCCACGTGGCGCAACCTCTACCTGACCGGGGCGCTGGAGCTGGCCGACGGGATCGTGCCGGCCGTGCCCGCCGCGCAGTGCCCCGACCTGGTCGCGGCGCTTCCCGTGGACCGGATCTTCGACTCGATCGCCATCCGCCTGCACGGACCGCGCGCCTGGAACGAGAGCCTGGCGATCGACTGGCACCTGACGGACCTGGGGGAGCGCCACCGCACGACGCTGTCGAACGGCGCGCTCGTGCGGCAGCAGGACCCGCCGGACGGGCCGGTGGACCTGACGCTGCGGCTGAGCAGGCAGCAGCTCGTCGGGCTGCTCTGCGGCCGGGGCGCGGAGGGCGTCGAGCGGGAGGGCAACATCGGGGCGCTGCAACGCCTGGTGGCCCTCCTGGACGACGCCATGCCGGACTTCCCGGTGGTCACGCCCTGAGTCACAGGCCGGTGTGGGTGATCATCAGTATGACGGACCCGCAGGCCAGCACGCTCGCGGCGAACGCGCCCGCCCACAGGGGCAGCGCCCGCGCGCAGGTGAGGGCGAGCGGGAGGACCAGCCAGACGAACGGCGGCGCGGCGGCGGCGAGCGCGGCCCAGGTCAGCACGACCGGCAGCAGGCACAGCAGCGCGAGCCCCGGCCGGCCCGGGACCAGCTCGCCCTCCAGGAGCACCCAGGCGACGTACAGGCCGCCGAGCAGCGCGCCGCCGGCGGCCACGGCCGTGCCGCCGTCGCCGGCGGTCATGGCCAGGGCGGACACCAGCAGCGCGCCGAACGCGCCGTGGGAGATCCACCGGAGCACGCCCGGCCGCCGCGGTGAGAACAGGAATCGACTCATACGATCACCCACGGTAACCGCCGCGGAGGCGGGAGGCACTCACCGGGGCCCCGCGAGTCCCACGGCGCCGGGCCTCCGTGAAGGCGCTCGGGCTCGTGAAGGCGCCCGGGCTCGTGAAGGCGCTCGGGCTGAAGGCCCCCGGGTTCCGGTGGGGGCGCCCGGCTTCCCGCGAAGGCGACCGGGCCTCCACAAGCGGTCAGAGGCTGAGGAGCTTGGCCTCCGCCTCCGGGGTGAGGCCCACCGGGGGGCGGCCGGGGCGGGGCGGGGCCTGGCCGCCGATGCCGGTCAGCCAGGTCCAGGTGTCGGCCACCGTCTCCTCGACCGGCCGGCACCGCAGGCCCGCCGCCACCGCCTTGGACGCGTCGCCCTGGTGCATGGTCTCGTGCCCCTCGTCCACGGCCCAGATCGGCAGGTCGGTCCACTGCTGGACGCCCGCCGCGAGGACCGTGCCGGCGTCGATCCAGCGCAGCTCCGCGTCGGAGCCGGTGACCCGGACGCAGGTCTCCAGCAGCTCGCCCATCGTCGTGAACTCCGGGACGCTCACCGTGTTGTAGGCCCCGCCGAGCCCGCGCCCGGCGGCGTCGAGGCACCACAGGGCCAGGTCGCGGGCGTCGATGTACTGCAGGCCGAGGCCGGGGGAGCCGGGGGCGGGCACCGTGCCGCCGCGGGCGATGCGGCTCAGCCACCACGGCAGCCGCCCGATGTTCTCGTACGGGCCGAGGATGAGCCCCGGGCGGGCCAGCAGCGCCCGGTCGCCGAACGCGGCCACGGCCGCCAGCTCGCCACCCGCCTTGGCGTGGACGTAGTCGACGTCGCCGCCGTCGTCGGGTGACGCCTCCACCACCGGCGCGCTCTCGTCGGCGCCCGCCGCCGTCGGGTAGGGGTGGACGGAGCGGCTGGAGACGTACACGTAGTGCTCGGCCCGCCCCGCCAGCAGGTTGGCGGCGTCGCGGACGGCAGACGGCGCGGAGGACCAGGTGTCCACCACGACGTCCCACTCGCCGCGCTGGATCGCGGCCAGCCCGCCCGGGGCCGACCGGTCGCCGCGCAGGGCCCTCGCCCCCGCGGGGGCCGCCCGGGTGCCCCGGTTGAAGACCGTCACGTCGTGGCCGAGGGAGAGCGCCTCCTCGGCGAAGGCCCGGCCGACGAAGTCGGACCCGCCCAGCACCAGCAGCTTCATGCCCCACACTCTGGCGCACTCCGGCACACCCGGGTGGCTCCGCACGCCCACAGCGGAATCGCCCACAGCGGAAGCCGGGCGAAGGGCGGGCCGTGAAAGCATCGGGGCCCTCCGGGAAAGAAGGGGCGATCGTCGTCCACCGACCCAGCGGAGATGCCTGCATGGCCGTTCCCCCTGACCTGGCCGACCCGCCCGATCTCCGGGCCGGTTTCGAGGAGGTCTTCAACGCGCACTTCTCCGAGATCCACCGTTACATCGCCAGGCGGCTGTCGGACGACGCCGCCGACGACCTGGCGGCGGAGGTGTTCCTGGCGGCCTACCGGGGCGGCTACGACGCCTCACGCGGAGGGGTGCGGCCCTGGCTGTACGGCATCGCCACCAACGTCGTCGCGCGGCACCGCCGTACCGAGATCCGCAGATGGAAGGCGCTCAGCCGCACGACCGAGCGCCCCGAGCACGACCACGAGGACGCCACGCTGGCCCGCGTGGCGGCCGGCGGGCTGACCGGCAGGCTGGCGGGGGCGCTGGCCGGGCTCAGCCGCGGAGACCGTGACGTCGTCCTGCTCAGCGTGCTGGGCGACCTCAGCCACGCCGAGGTCGCCGCCGCCCTCGGGATACCGGCGGGGACGGTCGCGTCCCGCCTCAGCCGGGCCCGCAGGAAGCTCCGCGAAGCACTCGGCGACGTCAACCCCTTGGAGGAGACCCATGGATGAGCTGAATCTCCTGGCGAGGTCACTGCCGGACGCGCCGCCGCCCCGGGCGGAGGTGGTCGAGAAGGCGCGCGCCCGGCTGGCCGCGGCCCGGAAGGAGCCGGTGCGGCCGCGCCAGGCGGGGCGGGCAGGGTGGCGTGGCAGGACCTGGGGGTGGACCCTGGGGACGGCCGCGGCCACGGTGGCCGTCGTCATGGCCGTCGTCGCGCTGGTCGCGAACCTGACCACCGCGCCCGCGCCGCCGCCGGTGCTCGCGCCCGACGCCGGCGCTGGCGCCCTGCTCCGGCTGGCGGACCGGGTCGCCGGTCTGCCCGACGACAGCGACGCCTACTGGCGCAGGCCGCTGCTCGACAACGGGCTCATCCGCGTCCGCGCGGGCGACCGGACGTTCAACGTGCTGTACTCCGACCGGATCGACCTCTGGCAGCCGCGCGACCCCGGCGATCCCGTCCAGGCGGAGCAGCGGAAGATGTTCGTCCGGCCGGCCACCCCGGCCGACGAGCGGGCCTGGCGTGCGGCCGGCTCTCCGACGACTCTCAAGCGCGTCTGCGCGCCCGGGGCCGACGAATGCGTGAAGGTGCGGCTGCGGTCCAAGCCCTCCGACTGCCTCTACACCCGCGCGGCCGAGCCGGGCGGCATGTACGGCGACCGGCGGCTGGGCGAGCTCACCGTCGCCGACCTCGCCGCCCTGCCTGACGACGCCATCCGGCTGCGGGAGGTCCTGCGAACCCGCTGGGAGGGGCGTGAGGACAGGATGGGCCCGGTGAGCTTCGAGGAGTTCCTTCCCCGTGCCGGGTATCTCCTGGAGATGCCGGTCAGGCCCTCGGTCCGGGCGGCCGCCCTGCGGCTGCTCGCGGGGCTGCCGACGACCAAGGTGATCGGCCCGGCCGTCGATCCCCTGGGCCGGGAGGGCCTCGCGGTCACGTTCGGGAAGAGCGAGGGATTCTTCATGGAGTTCGGCGCGGAGGACGAGCTGCCGGAGGTGCACGCCACCATCCTGGACCCGCGGACCGGCACCGTCCTCGCCCACACCACCGCAGCGGGCAGGAGCACCGAGGGGGCCGCGAAGGGGACGATGATGTACTACCAGGCGTGGGCGCCCGAGGCGGGATGGACCGGCGAGCGCCCCGAGCGGCCCCGCGCCTGCCGGCACAGCGACACTCCCATCCCGTGACGGGCAGGAGGCCCGCCGAACCGTTCCGGCGCGCGTCGCGCGGAGTTTGACTTCCGGCCATGGACGCGCCGGACATGGTCTGTAAGGATCTTTCGAGTACTTTTCCCCCTCGGAAGGCACACGGAAGAACATGCGGGTCGCACACGTACTGCTCACGGCAGCCCTCACCTCCACGCTCTCTGGCGCCCTCGCCTCCGCCCCGGCCGTCGCGGCGCGGGCGGAGGCACGGCCGATCGAGCTACCGGCGGAGGTGAACGGCGGAGCCTGGCAGTCGGGTCACGTGCAGGGCATCGCCATCGACCAGAAGAAGGGGTACATGTACTTCTCCTTCACCAACCTCCTGGTCAAGACCGACATGAAGGGCAAGCCGGTGGGCTCGGTCACCGGGTTCACCGGCCACCTGGGCGACCTCGACTTCAACGACAAGGACGGCCGCGTCTACGGATCGCTGGAGTACAAGGACGCCAAGGCGTTCTACATCGCCATCTTCGACGTGGACCGGATCACCAGCCTCGGCATGAACGCCGAGGGCTCCGACGTGGTGACCGCCGTCTACCTCAAGGACGTGGTGGACGACTACAGCGCCGACATGAACGGCGACGGCGTCTTCGACGGCAACACGGGCAACACCCCCGACCACCGCTACGGGTGCAGCGGCATCGACGGCGTCGCCTTCGGGCCGGAGTTCGGCAAGCGCGGCGGCCGGCAGAAGCTGACCGTCGCCTACGGCATCTACTCCAACACCACGCGCCAGGACAACGACCACCAGGTCATCCTCCAGTACGACATCCGCGACTGGCGCCGGTACGAGCGCCCGCTCACCCAGGCCCAGCCGCACACGGCCGGCCCGGAGCGGTCGGACGGCAAGTACTTCGTCCGCACCGGCAACACCACCTACGGCGTGCAGAACCTGGAGTACGACCGCCGGTCGGGCAACTGGCTGATGGCCGTCTACAAGGGCGTCAAGCCGCAGTTCCCGAACTACTCGCTGTTCGTGGTCGACGGCTCCGCCCGCCCGGTGGAAGGCCCGATCGAGGGGCAGCCGCAGCCGGAGCGGGGCGCGCTCCTCCCGCTGCTGCGCCAGGGCCTGCACCACGACGCGACCGACGTGTGGGGATGGGAGTCGGGCGGCCAGTACGGCCTGGCCTCGCTCGACGACGGCCGCTTCTACCTGGCCAAGGACGGCACGGTCGTGGAGGACGGCGTGACCAAGCAGACCGGCCGCGCCCAGCTGCACCGCTGGACCGGCCAGGCCCCGACCCCGTTCGAGCAGATCCAGTAGCGACGAGGTCACTCGCCCCGGCGGGCACGGGCGCGGCGCTTGCCCTCGTGCATGGCCTGCACCCGTGCCACCGGGATCGTGTGCCCCTCCTCGACCAGGCCGGCGGGCAGCCGCTGCGGCGGCGGCATCAGCTCCGCCCACGGGTCACGGCCGTCCAGCAGCCCCGGCACGGACCGGACGGTGAAGTCGCGCGGGCTCACCTGTTCGAGCTCCTCCCAGGGCACCGGGAACGACACGGGCACGTCCGGCCGGACGCGCGGGCTGTAGGCGGCCACCACCGTCGCGCCGCCCGCCCGGGTCGAGTCGATGAACACCTTGCCCTCGCGGTCCTCCCGGATGAACGCCGTCGTGGCCAGCTCCGGGTCGAGGCGCGCGGCCCGGGCGCCCACGGCCCGGGTGGCCGCCGCCAGGTCCTCCGCCGGGACGCCCTCCTCCACGGGCACGAACACGTGCGCGCCCTTGGCGCCGCTGGTCTTGACCGCCCCGGCCAGGCCGGCGTCGGCGAGCGCCTGCCGGACGAGCAGGGCCGCGCGCACGGCGAGGCCGAACGCGGCGCCGTCCGGCGGGTCGAGGTCGAGCACCAGGTGGGTGGGGACGCCGGCGCGCGCCAGCGCCGGGTGGTACTCCACCGCCCGCTGGTTGGCGAACCACAGCAGCGTGCGCCGGTCGTCGCACAGGGCGTACGACACCTGCCGGTGCGACGCCTCGGCCCAGACGGAGACCGTGCGCACCCAGGACGGGGCGTACTTGGGGACGTTCTTCTGCATGAAGGCCGGCTGACCGGGGCGGACCCGCACGACCGACAGGGGGCGCTCGCGCAGGGCGGGCAGGATCCGGTCGCTGACGGCGTCGAGGTAGTCGACCAGGTCCCGTTTCGTGGCGCCGGACCCGTCGAACAGTGGCTGGTCCAGGTTGGTCAGCGGCACACCGTCGCGCGTCTCATCACTGCTCACCCGCCCCACCCTGCCCGCCTCACGGCTCGTCAGGCAACACCCCCACGCCGCCGGCAGGCCGTACAGCGACCTGGACGCTCTCAGGTCCTCCCTGGTCACGCGACACCGCCAGGTGGACCACCGGACTCAGGTGTAACGTCGGCACCTCCTGCCTCCCGGGCTCTCCCGCCGGGCGAAGGCTTCCCGGGCGCGACACGCCGAGTCTGCTCGGGGGAGGCGAATTGTGGTGTTTTGGGCGAGGTTAGGGACGGTATTCCGCTTGTGGGGGGTGCCATGAAACAGATCGTTGCCGCTGGTCTCGGGGTGGTGGTCATGCTCGGCCTGTGCGCCGCCTCGGCGCGGGCCGACGGAGATCTTCGCGACCTGAGCTCGGCGAGTTCCGACGCCCATGGGGCCGCTGCGGACGATGACGGCGATGGCCAGAACGTCAGCAGCCGCCAGTACCGAATCCTGCTCCGCCAGTGCTCGTACGCGAACACGCCCGGCGCGCGCGCCCGCTGCCGCTCGAACGTGAGGGCCACCTACCGCATCGGCGCGGCCGACCCGTCACTGGACTGCCGGACCTACTCCGGCGTGACGGTGTGCGGGAAGCTCATGCTGAGCCCGTCCGAGCGCTCCTGCGTCACGGACTCGGTCGCGCAGGGGCTGTCCTACCGGCGCTCCGAGGTGGAGTGCTACGTCTTCCTCTGATCCGGCGATCACAGGGCCAGGGCGACCGTCATGCCGCACCACGCGGCGCCGAACCCGGCCGCCACGCTGCCCAGCGCGTTGAGCAGCGCGTACGTCCCGGCGCCGTCGCGGACGAGCCGCACGGTCTCGTACCCGAACGTCGAGTACGTGGTCAGCGCGCCGCAGAAGCCGGTGCCCAGCAGGGCCATGACGGGGCCGGGCGCCGGCACGGCGGCGAGGAAGCCCAGCAGGGCCGAGCCGAGCACGTTGACCGTGAGGGTGCCCCAGGGGAACAGGGAGTCGTGGCGCGCCTGCACGGCCCGGTCGGCCAGATAGCGCAGCGGGGCGCCGACGGCGGCCCCCAGCGCGACGAGCAGCACGGTCACGAGTCGCGCCCGCCCGCGCCGGTCCCGTACGGCCCGTCCGCGTCCGTCCCGTCCGCCGGTTCCGTGAAGGCGGCGTCTCCGGAGGAGCGGCCCGCGTAGCGGATCACCTCCACCTCGTCGAGGATCACCAGCCCCTCGGTGACCAGCTCGTCGAGCTGCGGCAGGAAGGACCGCACCTTGTCCGGCGCGTCCACGATCACGATCGCCAGCGGAAGGTCCTCCGACAGCGACAGGATCCGGGTGGTGTGGATGCGGCTGGAGGCGCCGAAGCCCTCGATGCCGCGCATCACGCTGGCCCCCGCCAGCCCCGCGCGGTGGGCCCGGTGCACGATCTCGTGGTAGAGCGGCTTGTGCCGCCACACGTCGCTCTCCCCGACGTAGACGGTCAGGCGCAACGCCGAGCCGTGGAGTCTCATCGCTCCTCCTCTCCTGGCCGCCGGTCCAGGAACAGCAGGCGGCCCAGACGGTCGCCCAGGTGGACCGCCAGCAGCGCGGCGACCAGCGTGCCCCCCAGGTAGGCCAGCGCCGTGCGCGGCTCGCCCGCCTGGAGCGTCCTCTGCGCGTCCACCACGTACGTCGAGAAGGTGGTGTACCCGCCCAGCACGCCCACCCCCAGGAAGGGCCGCACCAGCGGGTGGACCCGCCACGCCTCGGTCACGGCGACCATGAGCACGCCGATCAGCAGGCACCCCGTCACGTTGACCCCCCACGTGGCCCAGGCGAACGCCCCGGGCGCGTGGGGGAAGGCCAGCGTGATGCCCCAGCGGGCCAGCGCGCCGAGCATCCCGCCCACGGAGACCGCGCCGAGCGTGGCCCAGGGGACCCGCCGCAGCCGGCGCCCCAGGGGCCGGTCCGGGCGCGGCGGCCGCGGGCCGACGCCGGTCTCGGCGAGGCGGGGCGCTCCGGACTCCGGGCGGGCGTCGGACATGGCTCTCCTACCGGCTCTTCCACCGGGCGTTCTCACCGGGCGTTCTCACCGGGCATTCTGCCCGGGCATTTCTCATGGGGCACGTCCATCAGGTGTCGGCTCTCATAGCGAGGCTACCCGCGGGCGGAGATCCTCAGCCGACGATCACCCGTTCCTCCGGCAGCTCGTAGCGGCGGGTACGGTCCTTCAGGGCCAGCGCCGACCCCAGCGTGAGCGGCCCGATCCGGCCGGCGAACATGAGCGCCACGAGCAGCACGTGCCCGGCGGTCGTCACGTCGGCGGTGATGCCGGTGGACATCCCCGCCGTGCCGAAGGCCGCCACCACCTCGAACAGCACCCGGTCCAGACCGTGCGGTGTCAGGACCAGCAGCACGTACGTCGAGACGACGACGAGCGCCATGCCCATCGCCGAGATCGACACGGCCTGCCGCTGCGCCGACTCGGGCAGCCGCCGCCGCCCGACCGCGACGTGCCGCTCGCCCCGCAGCTCGGCCCAGATGACGAACGCCAGCAGCCCGAACGTGGTCACCTTGATCCCGCCCGCGGTGCCCGCGCTGCCGCCGCCGACGAACATCAGCACCTCGGTCACCAGCCAGCTCGACGGCTGCATCTGGGCGATGTCCAGGCTGTTGAAGCCGGCCGAGCGCGCCATGACGGAGGTGAAGAAGGCCGCCAGCAGCTTGCCGCCGTCGTCCAGCGGGGCCAGCGTCGCCGGGTTGCGCCACTCGGTGGTGAGGTACGCCAGCGTGCCCGCCCCCAGCAGGATGAGCGTCGCCCCGACCGTGACGCGGGTGATGATCGACCACCGGCTCGGCCGCCGCCAGGAGCGCAGCAGCTCGAAGACGACCGGGAAGCCGAGCCCGCCCACGATCACGGCCGTGGCCACCGTCAGGCAGATCCACGGGTCGGCCACGAACCGCATCAGGCTGTCCGGCCACAGCCCGAACCCGGCGTTGTTGAACGCCGACACCGCGTGGAAGGCGCCCAGGTAGAGAGCCCGGGACAGCGGCTCGTCGTACCCGGCGACGAAGCGGGCGGTGAGCACGACGGCGATGACGGCCTCGCAGGCGAGGCTGAAGAGCGCCACCTTGCGCACCAGCCGCCGCACCTCGGCCATGCTGAGGGCCTTGGTCTCGGCCTGGGCGAACAGCCGCGCCCGCAGTCCGAGCCGTCCGGCGACGAGCACGGTGAACAGGGTGGCCAGCGTCATGATGCCCAGCCCGCCCGCCTGCACCAGTCCGGCGATCACCACCTCGCCGAACACGGACCAGTGGGAGGCGGTGTCCACCACCACCAGCCCGGTCACGGACACGGCGGAGGTCGCGGTGAACAGCGCCGTCACCAGTCCGGCGGACTCCCCGGTCGTGGTGGCCACGGGCAGCGAGAGCAGCCCCGTGCCGAGGGCGATCGCCGCGCCGAACCCGGTGGCGATGACCTGTGCGGGGTGGTGGAACCGGTCGAGGAGGGACGAGTAACGTCCGGCGCGCCGTCTCATCGCGCAAACCGTAACAGCCCTCGCGGCAGGTTCCGCACCCCCGTCGGAATACGGTAGGGGGGTATCGTGTTAGAGTGGGTGACAGCAAGGGAGAGGGGGATCGGCATGGCGGGATACTCCGCACGCAAGGACGACCACAGCCGGCGGCTGCGCCGGATCGAGGGGCAGGTCCGCGGGCTGCAGCGGATGGTGGAGGACGACAAGTACTGCATCGACGTCCTGACCCAGGTGTCGGCGGCCACCAGCGCCCTCCAGTCGTTCGCTCTTTCCATGCTGGAGGAGCACCTGGCCCACTGTGTCGCCGAGGCCACCCGCGAGGGCGGGCCCGAGGCGCAGGCCAAGGTCAAGGAGGCGTCCGACGCGATCGCGCGGCTCGTCCGCTCGTGACCCGGCTTCGAGTTCCGTTTTTGATTCAGCGTTCTTCCACCGACGTTATCGAGGAGTGATTCGGTATGGCCACCACCACCGCTACCTACACCGTCAAGGGCATGACCTGCGGCCACTGCGTCAGCTCGGTGAAGGAGGAGGTCGGCGAGGTGCCCGGCGTGACGGGTGTCGAGGTCGACCTGGCGAGCGGGCTGCTGACCGTCGGCAGCGAGCAGCCGATCGAGCCGGAGCGCATCGTGGCCGCCGTCGAGGGGGCCGGTTACACGGTGGAGAGTGCGTCGTGAACACGGCGGGCAGGCTCGGGCTGTACGCCCTGGGGCTGGCTGTGGCGTTCGGCGGGGCGTTCGGTGTGGGCGGCGCCGTGGGTGACACGGGCACGCCGGGGACCGCGGTCCCCGGCGCCCACGCCGGGCAGACCGGAGAAGGTCACAGCAGTGAGGGCCACGGCAGTGAGGGCCGGGGCACAGGGGCACAGGCAGGTGCGGCGGATACCCCCGGGGGGCTTCAAGTGTCAGAGGGCGGCTACACCTTCGTCCCGCTGACCGGCGAGATCCGGCCCGGCGAGCCCACCGACTTCCGCTTCGCCGTGACGGGTCCCGGCGGGCGCAACGTCACCGGCTTCGAGGTGCGCCACGACAAGCGGCTCCACCTCATCGTGGCCTCGCGCGACCTGACGACGTTCCAGCACGTCCATCCGGAGATGTCGGCCGACGGCGTCTGGACGGTCAAGCTGACGCTGCCCGCCGCGGGCGCCTACCGGGCCTTCGCCGACTTCGCGCCGGCCGGCGGCCCCGCGCTGACCCTCGGCGCCGACGTGTTCGTGGCCGGCGGCTACACGCCCCGGCCGCTGCCCGCGGCGAGCCGTACGACGACCGTGGACGGCTACACGGTCGAGCTGGCCGGCGACCTGGTCCCCGGCCGGTCGAGCAGGCTGGCGCTCAGGGTGACCAAGGCCGGCGAGCCGGTCACCGACCTGCAGCCGTATCTGGGGGCGTACGGGCACCTCGTCGCCCTGCGCGGCGGCGACCTGGCGTACCTGCACGTCCACCCGGAGGGCGCGCCCGGCGACGGCGTCACGAAGGCCGGCCCCGAGATCGTCTTCTACGCCGAGGCGCCGAGCGGCGGCGAGTACCGCCTGTTCCTGGACTTCCAGCACCAGGGCCAGGTCCGCACCGCCGCCTTCACCGTGCACGCCGGCCCGCCCGGCGCGCAGCCGGCGCCGAGCACCACGCCGAGCACCATGCCGAGCGGCAAGCCCGGCAGCACGCCGAGCGCCGGCGAGGGTGACCACGCCGACCAGGGCGAGCACGCGCACTGAGCGCGGGACGCGACGAAAGGAGAGGCGATGTCTCCCATCACGGAGTCTCCCATCACCGGTGAGAGGCCGCACGACGCGGTCGAGTTGTCGATCGGTGGCATGACCTGCGCGTCCTGCGCCAACCGCATCGAGCGCAAGCTGAACAAGCTGGACGGCGTGACCGCCACGGTCAACTACGCCACGGAGAAGGCCAAGGTCATCTTCCCCGACGGGCTGGACCCCCATGTCCTGGTCGCGGAGGTGGAGAAGGCCGGCTACAGCGCCGCGCTCCCCGCTCCACCGGCGCCCGAGACCGACGAGCCGCGAGAGCCGGAAGCGGCCCAGGACGAGCTCGCGCCGCTGCGGGCCCGGCTCATCACCGCCGTGGTGCTGAGCGTCCCGGTGATCGCCATGGCGATGGTGCCGCCGCTGCAGTTCACCAACTGGCAGTGGCTGTCGCTCACGCTGGCCGCGCCGGTCGTGGTCTACGCCGGCTGGCCGTTCCACAAGGCCGCCTGGACCAACCTGCGGCACGGCGCGGCGACGATGGACACGCTGGTCTCCCTCGGCACGCTGGCCGCGCTCGGCTGGTCGCTGTGGGCGCTGTTCTTCGGCACGGCCGGCGTGCCCGGCATGACGCACCCGTTCGAGCTGACGATCGCCCGCACCGACGGCTCGGGCAACATCTACCTGGAGGCCGCGGCGGGGGTGACCGCGTTCATCCTGGCCGGGCGCTACTTCGAGGCCCGCTCCAAGCGGCGGGCCGGGGCGGCGCTGCGGGCGCTGATGGAGCTGGGCGCCAAGGACGTGGCCGTGCTGCGCGACGGCGCCGAGGTGCGCGTCCCGATCTCGCGGCTGGCCGCAGGCGACCGGTTCGTGGTCCGACCGGGCGAGAAGATCGCCACGGACGGCGTGGTCGACGAGGGCACCTCCGCGGTCGACGCCTCGATGCTGACGGGGGAGTCCGTCCCGGTCGAGGTACGGCCGGGCGACGCGGTCACCGGCGCCACCGTCAACGCGGGCGGCCGGCTGGTCGTGCGCGCCACCCGGGTCGGCTCCGACACCCAGCTCGCCCAGATGGCCAGGCTCGTGGAGGAGGCCCAGACCGGCAAGGCGCAGGTGCAGCGGCTGGCCGACCGGATCTCCGGCGTGTTCGTGCCCATCGTGATCGCGCTGTCGCTGGGCACGCTCGGCTTCTGGCTCGGCGCGGGCGCGGGCCCGGCGGCGGCCTTCACCGCCGCGGTGGCCGTGCTCATCATCGCCTGCCCGTGCGCCCTGGGCCTCGCCACCCCGACCGCGCTGCTGGTCGGCACGGGCCGGGGCGCCCAGCTCGGCATCCTCATCAAGGGGCCTGAGGTGCTGGAGTCGACCCGGCGGGTGGACACCGTCGTCCTGGACAAGACCGGCACCGTCACCGAGGGCCGCATGACGCTGGTCGAGACGCACGTCGGCGACGGCGAGGACGAGACCGAGGTGCTGCGCCTGGCCGGCGCCCTGGAGAACGCCTCCGAGCACCCCATCGCCCGGGCCGTCGCCCGGGGCGCGGCCGAGCAGGCCGGCGAGCTGCCCGTGCCCGAGGACTTCGCGAACGTCGAGGGCCTGGGCGTGCAGGGGATCGTGGACGGGCACGCCGTGCTCGTCGGCCGGCCCCGGCTGCTGGCCGAGTGGTCGCAGCACCTGCCGCCGGACCTGGAGCGGGCGCTGGACAAGGCGCAGGAGGCCGGCCGCACGGCCGTGGCGGTCGGATGGGACGGCAAGGCCCGCGCGGTGCTCGTCGTGGCCGACGTGGTCAAGCCCACCTCGGCCGAGGCGATCCGGCGGCTGCGGGCGCTCGGCCTGAGGCCGGTGCTGCTGACCGGCGACAACGATGCCGTCGCGCGGAGCGTGGCCGCCGAGGTCGGCATCGACGAGGTCATCGCCGAGGTGCTGCCCCAGGACAAGGTGGACGTCGTCAAGCGGCTCCAGTCCGAGGGCAGGTCGGTGGCCATGGTCGGCGACGGGGTCAACGACGCCGCCGCGCTCGCCCAGGCCGACCTGGGCCTGGCCATGGGCACCGGCACGGACGTGGCCATCGAGGCGTCCGATCTCACGCTCGTGCGGGGCGACCTCCGCGTGGCGGCGGACGCCATCCGGCTGTCGCGGCGGACGTTGCGTACGATCAAGGGGAACCTGTTCTGGGCGTTCGCCTACAACGTGGCCGCCCTGCCGCTGGCCGCCATGGGGTTGCTCAACCCCATGATCGCCGGTGCCGCGATGGCGTTCTCCAGCGTCTTCGTGGTCAGCAACAGCCTGCGGCTGCGCGGGTTCAAGTGATCGAAGCGCAGCCGCCCGAGAGCGGCCGAGGCGGCCGGTGACGAGAGAGTCCCGGCCGCCTCGGCTCTGTTCCCGGTCAGGCGCGGGTCAGGCGGGGCTCGGTCTCCGGACCGCCCGCGTGTCGGTGCCGCGCGCACGGGCCGATCACTCCCACGATTACGGTCAACGCACAGTCCATCGCCGGGAGTGACATCGCCATGCTCGCCCACCGCATGCTCGCCCACCGCATGTTCGCCCACCGCATGTTCGCCCACCGTACGACCGCCCGCGCCGCGACCGTCGCGGCCGCCGCTCTCGCGCTGCTCACCGCCTGCGGCGGGACCGGAGACGAGGCCGCCGCTCCCGCAGCGGAGGCCGACGCGCCCGTGCCGGCCGCCCGGCAGACCAGCGCCCAGCCCTCCGGCGAGCACGACGACGCCGACGTGATGTTCGCGCGGATGATGATCCCGCATCACCGGCAGGCCGTCGAGATGGCCGACCTGGCCGCCACCCGCGCCGAGGACCCCGAGGTCAGGAAGCTGGCCGAGCGCATCAAGGCCGCTCAGGAGCCGGAGATCGCCGCCATGAGCGGCTGGCTTCACGAGTGGGGTGAGCCGGAGTCCGCCGGCGGGCACATGAGGCACCGCATGCCCGGCATGATGTCCGCCGACGACATGGAGGACCTCGAAGCGGTCAGCGGCGAGATCTTCGACAAGGAGTTCACGCGGCTGATGATCGAGCACCACAAGGGGGCGGTCGAGATGGCCCAGACCGAGCAGCGGCAGGGCCTGAACGCCGGCGCCAAGCAGCTCGCCCGAAGCATCGAGTCGTCGCAACGGGATGAGATCGACCAGATGCGGCGCATCCTCGACCGCCTCTGAGCGCGGCGCCCGCGTGCAGGTGCCGGGTCAGGCCCTGCCATGCCACGTCGTCGTGTCAGGTGTCGTACGGGCGGCCGGTGCCCTCGCCGGGCAGGTAGCCGCCGTCGTCCGCGTCCGTGCGGCCGGAGCCGCCGTCGGGGTCGTCCGCGTCCGAGGCGGACCAGTCCAGGTCGCCCGTCACGTGCCCCTGCTCCGGCTGCCGGGCCGTCGCCGGGCGCTTGACGACGTCGTCCTCGACCACCCCGTGGGTGGCCTCGTCCACCGGCCCCTCGACCCGGAACTCCGGGTGCCCGTCGTGGCCCTGCTGCTCGACCGCGCCGGGCGGCATCGGGTGCGGGCTGGGTCCCGCCGTCTCCAGGTGGTCCTCGATCTCGTCCGTGCGCGCCGCCACGGACTTCTCGCCGGAGCCGGCCGTCACGCCCCACTCGTCGTCGCGGCCCGTGACGTACCCCATGGGCTCGGCGTAGCCGCTCTTCGGCTCGGCGTCGTCGCGCGGCTTGCCGCCGGGGCCCGGGTTGGAGCCGCGGATGGAGGCGGGGCCGATGTCGCCTCCCATGTTGTGCAGGTCACCGTCGAAGGTGGTGCCCTTGTCCTCTTCCCTGGTCATGTGCGCTCCTCACAGGTCAGGTCGTGTTGTCCACTGGCAGCGCCGCTCCGGGGCCGCTCCGGGGCCGCTCCGGGGCAGGCTCACTCGGGCTCCACGCGCATGGCGGCCTCCTCGGCGGTGAAGCCGCCCGCGTCCGGGCCGACCTCCCGGGCCACCTCGTCCGGCTCGACGTCCCCGCGGACGCCCTCGTCGGGTGCTACCAGCCGGCCCGCCGGTCGCGGGTCGTCCCAGACGGCGCCGGAGGGCTCCTCCGGCTGCGCCTGCCAGGAGGGGTCCACGTCGTCGTCCGGCTGGAAGTCGGTGTCGAGGTCCGAGCCGACGCCCAGCCCGCCGTCCTCGGTCACCCGCTCGTCGTCGTCCCCGGCGGTCTCGTCGCGTACGGTCGCCGGACCGTCCACCTCGTACAGCGGCTGGTCGTCGGGCACCTCGCGGCTCAGGCGGCCGTCCAGCGACTCGCCCTGGATCTGCTCGTCGATCGTCGTCCCGTGCTCGTCCACCCCGATCGGCCGGTCGCCGGGCAGCGGCGCCTCCTGCGGGTCCACCGCCCACTGCTGCTCGGGAGTGCCGTCCTGGAGGTCCGGGATGCCCTCGTCCTCGAACCGCGAGCGCGGGTCGTGCTCCGGAGTGTGCTGCGTCACTGCGTCCCCCTCGTGGTCTCTGGTGTCGTGTCTCTGGTCTTGTCCGAACCCCGCACGTACCCCTGACCGCCGCGGCCTCACGGATTCGGTCCGGTCTTTCGAGGGGTCCGCCCAGGCAAACCCGCACGAAGGGTGACAGAAAACTCAGGTGGGTAGAACCACGGACGACCCCCTCTGTGCGCGTAGCTAGTGATGGCGAGGAGGTGGGCACGTGGTCATCACCTCCGAGGCGGTCGGAGTCGCGACCCGGACGCTCACGATGGGTGTGGAGGAGGAGTTCCTCCTCGTGAACCGTGCAGGCGGCGACCTCTCCCTGTGCGGCCCCGAGATCACCGGCCTGCTCGGCGACGAGCGGGTCAAGACCGAAGTCATGCGCTACCAGCTCGAAACGGTCACCGGCGTGTGCGGCTGTCCCGAGGAGGCGGGCGGCCAGCTCCTGGAGTTGCGCCGCCGCGCCGCCGCCGCCGCGGCCGAGGCGGGCTGCCTGCTCCTGGCCTCCGGGGTCGCGCCGCAGCGCCTTCCCGGCGGGCCCGCCGTGACGCCCGACCCGCGTTACCGCGAGCTGGACAGGCGCTTCGGCCGGCTGCTGGCCCGCACCGGCACCTGCGGCTGTCACGTCCACGTCGGCATACCGTCGCGCGAGGTGGGCGTGCAGGTGCTGACCCGGATGCGGCCGTGGCTGGCCACGCTGCTCGCGGTCAGCGCCAACTCGCCGATCGCGAACGGCCACGACACCGGGTGGGAGAGCACGAGGTACAAACGCTGGACGCGCTGGCCCTCGGCCATGGCGCCCCGGGTGTGGCGATCGGCCGCCGACTACGACGCGGCGGTGTGCCGGCTGATCCGCCGGGGGAAGGCGATCGACGAGCGCGGCGTCTACTTCCACGCCCGGCTGTCGTGCCGCTATCCGACGGTTGAGCTGCGCGTCATGGACACCGGCCTGTCGATCGACGACACCGTCCTCGTGACCGGTCTGGCGCGGACGCTGGTCGGCCTCGCCCTGGCCGAGCTGCGGGCGGGCGAGCCGATCCGGCGCATCGGCGACATGCGCGTCGCCGCCGCGCTGAACGCCGCCGCCCGCCACGGGCTGGGCGCCCTCACTCGCGACCCGTACACGGGCCGGGTGGTGAGCCACGAGCGGATGCTCGCCACGCTGCTGGACCGCGTCGCCGATCCCGGCCCGATCGCCGGGCTGCTCCAGCGCTTCCGGGAGCGGGGGACCGGCGCCGCGCGGCAGCGGGCGATGTGGGCGGCGGCCGGCTCGCCCCAGGAGTTCGCCCGGATGATGGCCGACGCCACGCTGCGCAGGGGGTGAGACGGCGGCGCCCGGAGCCCTTCCCGGCCTCGCTCAGGCGTCCATGTGCAGGACGGCGGCCCCGGTGACGCGGTCGGCCGCCAGGTCGGCGAGGGCCTGCCCGGCCTCGTCCAGCCCGTACGGGACCGTGGTGACGTGCAGCGGGCTGCGCGCGGCGTGCTCCAGCAGGGCGCGGCCGTCGGCGCGCGTGTTCGCGGTGACGCTGCGCAGGGTGCGCTCCTGGAACAGGTGCTCCTGGTAGTTCAGGGACGGGATGTCGGTCAGGTGGATCCCGGCCACCGCGAGCGTGCCGCCGCGGTCCAGGGCGGCCAGCGCGACCGGTACCAGGTCGCCCACGGGCGCGAACAGGATGGCGGCGTCCAGCGGCTCCGGCGGCGCGTCGTAGGCGTCGCCCGCCGAGGCGGCGCCCAGCTCCAGCGCCAGCCGCCGGGCCTGCGCGGCGCGGGTCAGCACGTGCACGGTCGCGCCCCGGGCGATGGCCACCTGGGCGGTCAGGTGGGCCGAGGCGCCGAACCCGTACACCCCGAGGCGCCCGCCGGCCGGCAGCTCGGCGCGCAGCAGCGCCCGGTAGCCGATGATGCCCGCGCAGAGCAGGGGCGCCAGCTTCTCGGCCGGAGGATCGGCGGGCAGTGGGTGGACGAAGTCCTGGGGAGCGGTCAGGTACTCGGCGTAGCCCCCGTCGGCGTCCCAGCCGGTGTAGCGGGAGTACGGGCAGAGGTTCTCGGCGCCGCGGACGCAGTAGCGGCAGGTGCCGCAGGCCGAGCGCAGCCAGGCCACGCCCACGCGGGCGCCGTCGGGCAGGTCCGCCCCGGGGCCGCGGCCCGCGACGCGGCCCACGACCTCGTGCCCGGGGACCGTGCGCGGACGTCGCGGCGTCAGGTCGCCCTCCGCGAGGTGCAGGTCGGTACGGCAGACGGCGCACACCTCGACCTTGACGAGCACCTCGCCGGGGCCGGGTGCGGGCACGGCCGTCCGCACGCGCTCCAGCGGTCCCGTGGCCATGGGCCCGGGCCGCGCCACCACCCACGCGGTCATCGTCTCCGCCATACCTCCATGGTCACATGCCGGCCCGGCCCCGCCCTGTCGCGCCCGCCCCGGCCCCGTGCCCGACGAAAGGGTCGCCGACAAAAAGGGACAAAGGGGTTGACCTTGAAACCTAGTTTTCCTACAGTTTTTATAGGTAATACGGTGGCGATCCCGAGGGGCCGCCGCCGGCCGACCGCTACGAGCCCGACCGCTACGAGCCCGTGGGGGCACGATGAAGTTCCTGCTGATCACCCTGATCACGTACGACGGCCGGAAGTCCGCCACCGAGCGGTTCCGCGAGGTGGTCGCCAACGCCGTGCTCGCCGAGGAGCTCGGCTTCGACGGGTTCGGCGTGGGGGAGCGGCACGAGCGGCCGTTCATCTCGTCCTCGCCGCCGGTCGTGCTGAGCCACATCGCCGCCCACACCTCCACCATCCGCCTGTTCACCGCCGTCACCACCCTCAGCCTGCTCGACCCCGTCCGTGCCTACGAGGACTACGCCACCCTCGACCACCTGTCCGGAGGCCGCCTCGAACTGATCATCGGCAAGGGCAACGGCGCCGCCCAGGCCCAGCTCTTCCACGTCACCCCCGAGGACCAGTGGGCGCGCAACCAGGAGGGCTACGAGCTGTTCCGGCGGCTGTGGCGCGAGGACAAGGTCACCTGGGAGGGCCGCTTCCGCCCGTCGCTCACCGACGCCGAGACCTGGCCCCGCCCGCTCCAGCGGCCGATCCGCGTCTGGCACGGCAGCGCCACCAGCAAGGACTCCGTCGAGCTGGCCGCCAAGTACGGCGATCCGCTGTTCTCGGCCAACGTCACCAACCCCATCGAGCCGTACGCGGAGCTGATCGACCACTACCGCGAACGCTGGGCCCACCACGGCCACGACCCCGCCGACGCGCTCGTCGGAGCCGGCACCGCCGGCTACTACGCCGCCCGCACCTCCCAGGAGGCCATCGAGACCTACCGCCCCATCTTCGACGCCCGCCGCGCCCTGTCCGAGAAGCACGGGGTGCGGCCCGTCTTCCACTCGCTGGAGGACGCCGTCGAACGCGGCTCCATCCTCGTCGGCAGCCCGCAGCAGATCATCGACAAGGTCCACCGCTACCACAGGCGTTTCGGCCACGAGGTCATGCACCTGCACGCCGACGCCGACGGCCTGACCGACAAGCAGCACCGCGAGGCGATGGAGCTCTTCCAGGCCGAGATCGCGCCCGTGCTGCGCAAGGAGATCCCCAGCCGGCCCTTCCCGGAGGCACGCGCATGACGACCCCGCTGTCCGTCCTCGACCTGTCACCCATCCCGTCCGGCGGGAGCGCCGCCGACGCGCTGCGCAACACCCTCGACCTGGCCCGGCGGGCCGACGAGCTCGGCTACCACCGGTACTGGCTGGCCGAGCACCACCTCGCCGCCGGGGTGGCCGGCTCGGCGCCCGCCGTGCTCATCGGACTCGTGGCCGCCGCCACCAGCCGCATCAGGGTCGGCTCCGGCGCCGTCCAGCTAGGGCACCAGACGCCGCTGGCACTGGTCGAGCAGTTCGGCCTGATCGAGGCGCTGCACCCGGGCCGCGTCGATCTCGGCCTCGGCCGCTCCGGCCACCGCGGACCGTCGTCCGAGAAGACCCCCGGAACGCCCCGTGAGCCGGTCACCCGCGCCGGCCACGTCGTGGACGGGCTGCTCATCCCGCCGCCCTTCGACCCCACCCGGCTGATCGCCTCGCCCCGCCTGGCCTTCCAGGCGTCGCTGCTGTGGCAGCCCGGCGGCCACGCCCCGGCCTTCGCCGACCAGGTGGACGACATCCTCGCCTTCCTCCACGGCGAGTACCGGGCGCCGGAGGGCTGGACCGTCCACGCCGTGCCGGGCGAGGGAGCCGACGTGGAGGTGTGGATCCTCGGCAGCAGCGGCGGCGAGAGCGCCCGGGTGGCGGGCGAGCGCGGCCTGCCCTTCGCGGCCAACTACCACGTCAGCCCGGCGACGGTGCTGGAGGCCGTGGCCGGCTACCGGGAGGCGTTCAAGCCGTCGGCGGCGCTGGCCGAGCCGTACGTGATCGTCTCGGCGGACGTGCTGGTGGCGCCCGACGACGACACCGCCGCCGAGCTGGCCGAGCCGTACGGGCTGTGGGTGCGCGACATCCGCACCGGGGCGGGCGCCCCGCCGTACCCGACGACCGGCCAGGCCCGCGCGCACACCTGGAGCGACGAGGAGCGGGCGCTCGTCCAGGACCGGATCGACACCCGCTTCGTCGGCACCCCCGAGCGGGTCGCCGAGCGGCTGGACGTGCTGCGCCGCGTCACCGGCGCCGACGAGCTGCTCATCACCACCATCGCCCACGGCCACGCCGAGCGGGTCCGCTCGTACGAGCTGCTCGCCGCCGCCTGGCACGAGCTGGACGCCCGCACGGAAGGAACGGCGGCATGACGGAGACGCTGCACGGCCGGGCACAGGCCGAGGCGGTGGACGCGGACCGGTTCAAGGAGGCGCTGGCCGTCCACGCCGCCGGCGTCGTCGTGATCACCGCGCGGAGCGAGGGCGTCCCCGTGGGGCTGACCGCGACGTCGTTCTCGTCCGTCAGCCTCGACCCGCCGCTCGTCTCCTTCTACGTCGATCGTTCCTCCACCACCTGGCCCTGGCTGCGCACCGCCGGCCACTTCGCGGTGAACATCCTGGCCGGCGACCAGGCGGAGCTGGCCGCCCGGTTCGCCCGCAAGAACGTCGACCGCTTCGCCGAGCCCACCCGGTGGCGGCCGGGCCCGCTCGGCGCGCCGCTGCTCCAGGACGTGTCCGCCCACCTGATCTGCCTGCCGTACGACACCTCGCACGTGGGCGACCACGTGCTCGTCGTCGGCCTCGTCGCCGAGGCCACGGTGCACGGCGAGAGCCGTCCCCTCCTCTACCACCAGGGCCGGTTCGGCCGTTTCCTCGCCCATCCCCCGTCGTGAAGGGAACACCCGTGAAGCACCTCCGCAGGACGCTTCCCCTGCTGGTCGCCGCGTCGCTGACGGTGACCGCGTGCGGCGGCGCGCCCCGCGAGACGGCCGCGGCCGCCGACGGCGGCAGCCTCACCTGGGCCGTCGAGACGCAGCCGGTCACCTTCAACCCGCACCTGTGGGCGCAGAACAAGGCCCGCCTGCTCGTGTGGAACCAGTTCGACGCGCTGCTGTCCCGGGGTGAGGACGGCTCGTTCGCGCCCTGGCTGGCCCGCTCCTGGGAGGTGTCGGCCGACGGCCGCACCTACACCTTCCACCTGAGGGAGGGCGTGACGTTCCACGACGGGGAGAAGTTCGACGCCGCGGCCGTCAAGGCCAACCTCGACCGGTTCCGCGTCCCCGGCTACAACCCGACCGTGGCGTCGATCCAGCTCAGCGCCTTGGAACGGGTCGAGGTGGTGTCCCCGGCCGAGCTGAAGGTCCACCTCAAGCGGCCCGACGCGCTCTTCCTCGACTTCCTCGCCTCGCCGTACGGCGGGCAGGTCTCCCCCAAGTCGCTCAGGACCGCCAAGAACCTCAAGGCCGGCGGCCCCGACCTCGTCGGCACCGGACCCTTCATCCTGGACCGGTACGTCCAGGGCCAGGAGGTCCACTACCGGCGCAACCCCGCCTACGCCTGGGCGCCCCCCACGGCCGCGCACCAGGGGCCCGCCCACCTGGCCGAGGTCACCTACCGGTTCCTGCCCGAGTCGGCCGTCCGGGTCGGCGCCCTGACCTCCGGCCAGGCCGAGGTCATCGAGGGCGTCCCGGCCACCGAGGTGGACCTGGTCAAGAAGGACCCGGACCTCGCCTTCCAGACCGCGCTCAACTCCGGCTCCGCCTACACCTACTACTTCAACACCGGCCACGCCCCCTTCGACGACAAGCGGGTGCGGGAGGCGTTCCGCGAGGCCGTGGACCTCGACGCCGTGCTCGCCTCCGTCTACCGGGGACAGGCCACCCGCGCGTGGAGCGTCGTGGGCAAGGCCGGCCCGTTCTACGACGCCTCGCTGGAGCGGACGTACGGGGGCGACACCGCCAAGGCCAACGCCCTGCTCGACCAGGCCGGCTGGACCACCCGCGACGCCCAGGGGTTCCGCACCAGGGACGGGAAGAGGCTGACGGTCCGCACGGTCTCCGCGGCGCCGTTCGTCCGCGACCGGCGCGAGATCCTCGCCCAGGCCATCCAGGCCCAGGTCAAGCAGAACGCCGGGATCGACTTCCAGATCAGGATCGTGGACCAGGGCTCGGCGCAGCAGGCGCTGGACCGCGACGAGTACGAGGTGTTCGAGAACTCCCGCGGCGACACCGACGCCGGCGCGGCGCTCAACCTCATCCTGGCCAGGCAGGCGCCCATCAACCGCACCCACTTCTCCGACGCCTCGATCGACACCTGGCTCACGCGGGCGTCGCGCGTGTCCGACGTCAAGACCCGGACCGCCCTGTACGCGAAGGTCCAGCGGGCCGTGGTCGCCGAGAACGCGATCGCCTTCCCGATCTACGTGCCGTCGGACCAGCTCGCCGCCCGGCGCAGCGTCGGCGGGCTCGGCTTCGACCCGGTCTCGGGCACCCCGAAGAGCGCCTACGACGTCCGGATCACCCCGTGACCCCCCTCTTGAATCCGTTACGGGTGGCGGCCCTGCGGGCGGTGCTGCGGATCGGGTCGGCCGTGGCCGTGCTGTGGGCCGCCGCGACCGTCTCCTACCTGGCGCTCTGGCTGGCCCCCGGCGACACCGTGGACATCCTCGTCGGCGACGGCCCCGACACCCCCGAGATCAGGGCGAGGATCGTCGCCGAGTGGGGCCTGGACCGCCCCGAGGTGGTCCAGTACCTCGCCTACCTCGGCCGCCTCCTCCACGGCGACCTCGGCCGGTCGTACCAGCTCCAGCGGGGCGTCGGCGAGGTGCTGGCCACGCAGGTGTGGCCCACGGCGCAGCTCACCCTCGCCGCGGCCGGCGCCGGCGTCGCGCTGGCCGTCGTGATCGCCCTGCTCACCGCGGGCCGGTCACGGTGGCCGCGCCGCCTCGCCTCCGCCGCCGAGCTGGTGTCGGTGTCCGTGCCGCAGTTCGTCATCGGCATGCTGCTCCTGGTCGTGTTCTCGTTCTCGCTGGGCTGGTTCCCCGTCTCGGGGGCGCGGGACCTGTCGGCGCTGGTCCTGCCGGCCCTGGCTCTCGGGCTGCCGATCGCCGGGGTGCTGGGGCAGGTGCTGCGCGAGGGGCTGGAACGGGCGCTGGAGCAGCCGTTCGCGGTCACGGCCCGCTCGCGCGGGCTCACCGAGCGCGCCCTGGTGGCCCGGCACGCGCTCCGGCACGCCGCCCTCCCCACCGTGACGCTGACCGGCTGGTTCGTCGGCGTGCTGCTGGGCGGGGCCGTCATCACCGAGGCGCTGTTCGGCCGGCCCGGGCTCGGCCAGGTCACGATGCAGGCGGTCACGGGCAAGGACATGCCGGTCGTCATGGCCGTGGTCATCCTGTCGGCGGGGGTGTACGTGACCGTCAGCACGCTGCTGGACCTGGCCTACCGCCTCATCGACCCGCGACTGAGGAGCACGTGATGACCGCCGCCGCGGACGCCGCCCCGCCTCGCCCCACCCGCGCCCCGCTGGTCCTCCCGGCCCTCTTCCTCCCGATCCTCTTCCTCGCCGTCCTGGCCGTGGCCGTCGCCGCCCCCGGCCTCGTAGCCGGCGCCGACCCGCTCGCCGCCGACCCGCTGCGCGCGCTGGCGCCCCCCGGCGCCGGGCATCTGCTGGGCACCGACCACCTGGGCCGCGACGTGCTGGCCCGGGTCGTCCACGGGGCGCGGCACTCGCTCAGCATCGGCGTCCTGGCCACCGCCGTCGCCGTGACGGCCGGCGTGCTGCTGGGCCTGGCCGCCGGGCTGGCGCACCGGTGGGCGGGCGAGGCGCTGGCCCGCGCGTTCGACGTGCTCTCGACCTTCCCCGAGCTGCTGCTCGCGCTCCTGGTCGTCGCCGTCACCGGCCCGGGCACGGTGAACGTGGTGTTCGCCATCGGCATCGCCCAGATCCCCACGTACGCCCGGGTGGTGCGCGCCCAGACCTTCGTGGTCCGCAGGTCCGGGTACGTGGAGCAGGCGGTCACCTTCGGCCACTCCCGGGGCCGGATCGTCGCCCGCCACGTGCTCCCGAACGCCCTGGGCCCCATCCCGGTCCTGGCCACCCTCGGGCTCGGCCAGGCGATCGTCGCCGCCTCGGGGCTCAGCTTCCTCGGCATGGGGCCGCAGCCGCCCGCCGCCGAATGGGGCGCGATGCTCTCCGAGGCCCGCAACTACCTGCGGGTCGCCTGGTGGGAGGCGCTGTTCCCCGGCCTGGCCGTCACCCTGACCGTCGTCTGCGTGACCGTGGTCGGCCGCCGCCTGCAACGCCGCTTCGAGGGGAGGGCCGCATGACCCGCCCGGCCGTACAGGACACCACCCCGGAGGACGACCGATGACCGAGCTCGCCGTACGCCAGGAGGGTCCCGTCGCGGCCGGTGGGCCGCTGGTGGAGGTGCGGGACCTGCGTGTGTCGTTCCCCGGCGCGGGGGTGGAGGCCGTGCGGGGCGTGTCGTTCACGATCGCGCCCGGCGAGTGCGTGGCCGTCGTGGGCGAGTCGGGGTCGGGCAAGAGCGTCACGGCCCGCGCCCTGCTCGGCCTGGCCGGGCCGGGCTCGGTCGTCGGGGCGTCGGCGCTGACGGTGGACGGCCGGGACGCGCTCGCCTTCGGGCCGCGCGACTGGCGGCGCGTGCGCGGCGGCTTCGCCGGGCTGGTGCTGCAGGACGCGCTGGTCTCGCTGGACCCGCTGCGCACCGTGGGCGCGGAGATCGCCGAGGTCCTCGCCGTCCACGGCCCCGGATCCTCCGCCGTCTCCCGAGCCGGGTCACGGGCGGAGCGGGCGGCTCGCGTACGGGAGCTGCTGGAGGCCGTCGGCGTGCCCGAGCCCGAGGTGCGGGCGGGACAGTACCCGCACGAGCTGTCCGGCGGGCTGCGGCAGCGGGCGCTCATCGCCTCCGCCATCGCCGCCGGGCCCCCGCTGATCATCGCCGACGAGCCCACCACGGCGCTGGACGTCACCGTGCAGGCCGGGATCCTCCGGCTGCTGGCCGCCCGCAAGGCCGCCGGCACGGCGCTCCTGATGATCAGCCACGACCTGGCCGTGGTGTCGTCGATCGCGGACACGATCCTCGTGATGAAGGACGGCCGCGTCGTCGAGGAGGGCCCCGCGGGGGACGTCCTGGCCTCGCCCGCGCACCCCTACACCCGCGCCCTGCTGGCGGCGGTCCCGTCGGCGGCCACCAAGGGCACGCGTTTGTCCGCCTCATCTCCCCTCCAGGCCACGCCCACCCCGTCAGTGCCACCGGACCCGGCCGCCGGGAACGGTCCGGCTGCGCTGGACGCGTCCGCCCTGTCCGTCCGGTACGGCCCGCGCACCGCCGTGGACGGCGTCTCCTTCACCCTGCGCCCCGGCGAGGCGCTGGGCGTGGTCGGCGAGTCGGGCTCGGGCAAGACCACCCTGGCCAGGCTCGTCCTCGGCCTGCTGGAGCCGCACGCGGGCGAGGTGCGGCTGCACGGCCGCCCCTGGAGCGGCGTCCCCGAGCGCCACCGCCGCTCGCGCCGGTCCCTCATCCAGGTCGTCTCCCAGAACCCGCTCGACTCCTTCGACCCCCGCCTCACCGTGGGCCGCCTGGTCGCCGAGCCGTTGAGGGGGCCGCGCGGGCCGCGCCTCGTGCAGGCGCTGGAGCTGCTGGAACGCGTCGGCCTGCCCCCGGAGCTGGCCCGCAGGCATCCACGCGAGCTGTCCGGCGGGCAGCGGCAGCGCGTGGCCGTCGCGAGGGCGCTCGCCTCCCGCCCCGAGGTGCTGGTCTGCGACGAGCCGGTCTCCGCGCTGGACGTCTCGATCCAGGCCCAGGTGCTCGACCTGCTGGCGGAGATCCAGCGGCGGGACGGCACGGCGCTGCTGTTCATCTCGCACGACCTGGGCGTCGTCCACCACCTGTGCGACCGGGTGCTGGTGATGAAGGACGGCCGGGTGGTGGAGGAGGGCGGCGTGGACGAGGTGTTCCACCGCCCCCGCGACCCGTACACGCGGGACCTGGTCGCCGCCGTGCCCCGGCTGGCCCCGTCGCCTGGGAGGGCGTGAACGCGGCCCGCCGCCTGCGGAACTCCTCGGCCGTGGGACCCGCCCGCGTGAGACCCGCCGGTGTGAGCTCACGGCGGTGGCGGCTCCGCGGGGGACGGCGGGTCGTCGGGCAGGCGGAACGAGAAGGCGGTACTTCTCCTTCGACGTGCGTGGCGACGGCGACCACCGGGACGGCATTGGGCGGGCGGGCGCCTGGCTGCGCCACATGGACGCCGTCTTCCATCTACCCCTCCGACAGCCCCGTCAGCCGGGCTCGGCCGCGGCGAGATCGGCCTCGCGAGCTGCCCCGCCGAGGTGGCCGAGGTACTGGCGCTGTGCGCGCGGGTCGAGCACGACAGCGGCGGCTACTTCACGGCCCACCCACCCAGCGGGCGCCTCCACCTCGGGCCTGGTCAAGGGCTGGGCGATCGAGCGCGCCTCGGACCCGGGTGGAGGACATGGAGGACCTGAAGGCGCACGGCTGCGGGGCAGACGTGGCGGACCAGCGGCTTCCACCGGCACGTGCCGCCCGAGTTCAGAGGATTCCTGCCCGCTTGGCCGCCCCGTTGATGAGCGCGGCCGTCAGGCCGCCGTGCTGGTACGGGAACGCGTGCGCCCCCGGCACGGTCACCGACCGCCCGTCGGCGGCGGCCGTGGCCAGCCGGTCGGCCCACGCCTGGGGCGAGAACGCGTCGTGGACGCCCCGGGCGACGACCATCGGGCACGACACGGCCGGGGCCAGCTTCTCCGGCTCGTCCTCCTGCGCCGTGCGCACGAACCGGGCCAGCGCCTTCAGCCCCGCCCGCCCGTAGTACGGCATCGTGGCCGGAAGCGTGCCCGCCGGCTCGTGACGGGTCGTCCGGAGGTACGGCACGATCAGCCCGGGACCGGTGCGCAGCTTCGGCGGGAACGTCGGCCCCAGCAGGACCAGCGCCCGCACGAGATCGGACCGCTCGGCGGCCACCCGGAGCGCGACCTGCGCCCCCGTGGAGTGCCCCGCGAGCACGACCGGCCCGGCCGGCACGGACTCCAGCCACCGCGTGACCAGCTCGGTGACGGCGGGCAGCTCGGGCGCGCACGACCACGGCGGCCGGCGCCCGAACCCGGGCACGTCCAGCAGGAACGAGCGCGCCCACGAGCCGCACCCGGCCAGCGTGTCGAACAGGTAGCCCAGGGCGCCGAGCCCGGGGACGATGACGACGGTCCGGCGGTCGGGGTTCTCCCGGCCCGTCTCCAGGCTGCGTACCCGCCGCCCTCCGGCGCCGTCCCAGCGCTCGTCCACCCGCACCCGCCCCATTCCTTCACCCACTCGTCCGTGTCCCCGCCATCCCGGACTACCTATCATGAGTCCCGCCAAACCCACCCGCGCGCCTACAAGCGGTAACACTCGTGACGATCGGGTAGCGACAGCACCATGAGCACGAAGGAATACCACGCCACCCGCGAGGTGGAGGCCCTGGCCGAGGTGGTCTACAACACCGCCGGCGACCTGGATCGGCTGCGCCGCTGGCTGCCCGACGGCGTCACCGCCGAGCACCTGGAGGACGGGCTCGTGCTGGTCCGCTGGCGGCTCGGCGGGCGGCAGGGGGAGACGCGGTGCGCCCTGTCCACGGACGACGAGCGGCTGCGCGTGGAGTGGCGCGCCCAGGACGTGCCGGAAGTGGGCGGCTGGCTGGAGGTCGGCCAGGCCGGCGCCGGCGCGTCGCGGGTAGAGGTGTGCGTGACGGCCCCCGCCGACGCCCACGCGACCGTGGAGAGCCTGACGGAGAGCGCCCTGACCCACCTCCAGGAGGAGGTGGGCGAGAACTTCACCGCCGGATGACGGCCGGGCGCTCAGCTCATGAGGGCCTGGGTGGCCGACTCCTTGAGCCGGGCGTTCGCCCACCGCACCTGCCGGAGCGTCTGCGGGTGGCACCGCTCGGCCAGCTCCAGCAGGGCCCGGCGGCGCGCGCCCTGCGCGGCCTGGGCCAGCAGCTCCCAGTCCAGCGACACCCCCGACGCCACCGGTACAGGTGGCGCAGGTCGGCCAGGAGCAGCAGCCCCGGCTCGCGGCGGCGCCCCAGCCACTCGGCGGCCCCCTCCCGGACGCGCTCGCCTTACCCCGGCCCCGTGAACCCCCTGGTCACTGAGTGACTCGGGCGCGCAGGGCGCGGAGGGTCCAGTCGAGGGCGGGCGTCAGGCTCTCGGGAGGGGGCCAGCCGTTGACGACGGCGAGCAGGCGCAGGTAGCGCTCCCTGCGCGGATCGTTCACCGCCTCCAGGTACTCCAGCAACCCCCCGCCGCCCACGACATCATCGGCGGGCGCCGTCTCGCCGGGCGGGGGCGCGAGCCGGGCGCAGCGTGCCAGGACCGCCGCGACGACGGGCTCCGCCTCCGCCGACACCGGATCGACCCCCGCCGCCACCGCCGGCCGCACCTCCTCCCGTACCATCGCGGCCGCGTCCGGCCGTGGCACGGCGCCGGGAGCCGTGCCCGCCGCGTAGGAGTCCGCCACGCGCCGCATCAGCGCACGGAAGCCGGGGTCGCGGGAGAGCTCGGCCAGCTCCACCCACGCCTCCACCTGTTCGGGCTCGGGATCGTCGGGCAACTCGGGCGTCATCGAGCGCCGGATCCCGGCGAACGCCTCGGCGCCCGCGTCGCCGGGAGCGCCGAACGCGCTGTCGAGGAACTCCCCGATCAGCCGGCGCCGCTCGTCCTCGGAAAGCCTGGCCAGTCTGTGCATGAGCTCCGTCTCCTCAGGGGTTGATCCGCGCCTGGCCACCGCCGTCAGCACCGCCCGCCGCAGCCGCAGCGTCCGGATCTGCACCGCGATGGCCTCGGCGTGCGCCTCGGCGACCTCCGGCAGCGACACCTCCCGCTCCACGACCCTGCGCACCGTGGGCAGGTCCAGCCCCAGCTCGCGCAGCGTCCGTACGAGATCCAGCCGCGCGACGGCCTCGACGCCGTACAGGCGGCGGCACGATGCCCTGATCGGAGTAGAACCGGATGGCCTTGACCGTCAGGCCGGTCCGCCGTGCCAGGTCACCGATCGAGTAGAGCGCGTCACCGTCCATGCCCTCACCCTGCCGTCTCCCCGTACGGGAGACTCAAGCGGCGGTGGCATGATGCCGGGATGGATGATCGTCCCCTCACGATGCCCGAGCTCCCGGCCGGCGGCGGACTCCTGCTGCGCCCGTGGCGGCTGGACGACGTCGCGGCCGTGCGAGAGGCGTCACAGGACCCGTACATCCCGCTGATCACGACCGTGCCGTCGGAATACTCGGAGACGGAGGGCGTCGCGTTCGTGCGGCGCCAGTGGAGCAGGGCCACCGAGGGAGCCGGGTACTCGTTCGCGATCGCGGACGCCGGAACGGGCGACGCGGTCGGCCAGATCGGGCTGTGGCCGGGCCCCCACGGACGGGCGGCGGTGGGCTACTGGGTCGCCGGTCCGGCCCGCGGGCGAGGTGCGGCGGTCGCGGCCTTGCTGGCGATCTCGGCATGGGGGCTGGGACCGCTGGGAATGCCCCGGCTGGAGCTGCACGTCGAGCCGTGGAACACGCCGTCCTGGCGGGCGGCCGAGCGCGCCGGGTTCGTCCGCGAGGGGCTGCTGCGCAGCTGGCGGGAGGTGGGGGGCGAGCGGCGCGACATGTACGTGTACGGGAAGGTCGCCGCGGACCTCGCCTGAACGCTAGGGGCGTGACCAGGGGGTCAGGGGATCGGGGGGCTCCAGGAACCGTTTCGCCTTGGCCACGCAGTCCGGGCAGACGGGCTCCTCGACCGACCGGGCCACAGCTTCCGGGGTGGGCTCGCGCATCGAGCCCAGGACCGTCATGCCGGGCGGAAAGCCGGTCTCCGGGTCGATCGCGAACATCGTGACCGCCGCCGGATCGAAGCCGAACGTCCGCCTGCAGCCGTAACAGCGGCCGATCGTGGTGATCCGCTCGTCCGTCATGTGATGTCCACCAGGGCCTTTTCAGGGTCCATGCGCCCATGGTCGCACACCATGTCCGAGAGAGAGGTAGCCCGTGTCAGCGTTGAAAGTCCGTCAGGCGACCCCCCAGGACGCCGCCCTCCTCGCCGGGATGAACCCCCACGTCCATGGCCTGCACGCCGACAATCGGCCGGACCTGTTCCAGGCGCGGCCCTCGGCCGAGGAGCTCACGAAGCGGTTCGCGGAGCGGCTCGGGCAGGAGTCCACGCGGATCTTCGTGGCCGAACCGGCGGACGGTGAGTGCGCCGGGTACGCGGAGGCGACGGTGTACCACCGGGGGCCCAGCGTGCTGCTGAACGCGGACTCGTTCATCGCCCTGAACCAGATCGTCGTGGCGCCGGAGGCCAAGCGGCTCGGGGTCGCGACCGCGTTGCTGGAGGCCGTGCGGGAGGCGGGCAGGGAGGCCGGGTGCCGGCGCCTGGTGACCGAGGTCTGGGAGTTCAACGAGGGCGCGCGCTCCTTCTACGAGGCGGCCGGCCTCCAGCCCATGAAGCGCATGCTGGAGCAGCCCCTCTGACCCCCTTCACCGGTACACGGCGACGGCGGCCTCGGCGACCAGGGTGTCGACGATGTGCACGAGCTCCTTCACCGTCGGCGAGTGCTCGTCGGCGATGGCGCGCAGGCGTTCGACGAGCCGGCCCGACGGCTGGCTCAGGTAGAGCTCATCCTCCACCCGCAGCACCGCCACCAGGCCGCACAGCGTGGCGCACCCCGCGTCGGGCTGCTTGAACCCCTCCGCGGCCGACCGCACCCCCGACGACGCCCGTACGGCCCAGGAGATGTCGGTGAGCTGGTAGCGCAGGTAGGGCAGCATGCCCATGCGCCGCCTGGTCACCGGGGCCAGCACACCCTTGGCGACCAGGTCGTCGCGGGTACGGACGTAGATGTCCTTGGCCGCCGCCTTGAACCAGGACCGCACGTCCCGGTGGTCCCGGTCCCGGGGGATCAGGTCGAGGAGGGCGTCGATGACCGGGTCGTCCGTGCGGCGGCGGTCGGAGACGGTGATGCGGCCCTGGACGACGGCGACGCGTTCGGCCAGGACCAGCTCGGTCAGCACCGCCCCGGCCAGCGCCAGGGCCAGCGACGACTGGTGGGTCAGGAGCTTGCCGGCCTCGTTGTGGGCCATGAGGTGGAGGTCCTGGTGGAGCGGCAGCCGGTTCACACCCGCTCCCGTGGGGCTGCCAGGCCCTGGACGGTGGGCCGGCGTCCGGCGACGTACATGCCGGCCAGGATGATCGCCCCGACGCCGAGCCAGACGAAGCCCGTCACCTGCGCCAGGATGTTGGCGTTGATCACGACGAAGACCAGGATCGCCATCCCGATCAACGGCGAGACCAGGTGCGACCAGAGGTCGGCCGAGCGCTGCCGGATCCGGTAGTGCACGATGACGGACACGTGCAGCACGATGAACGCCAACAGCGCGCCCATGTTGATCAGGCTGCTGAGCACCTCGACGCCGTCCTTGAGGGCGGACACCCACAGCCCGAGCCCGACGGACAGCGCGGAGACGAGCAGGATCGCGTTGGTCGGCACGGAGTTCTTGACGGACACCTTGGCCAGGAACGCCGGGAGCTGGCGGTCACGCGCCATCGCGTACAGCAGGCGTGAGACGGCGACCTGGGCGACCAGGGTGTTGGCCACGCCCCAGGAGACGGCGGTGGCGTT
The DNA here is from genome assembly GCF_040605905.1 of Nonomuraea sp. NPDC005501. Taxonomy (NCBI): domain Bacteria; kingdom Bacillati; phylum Actinomycetota; class Actinomycetes; order Streptosporangiales; family Streptosporangiaceae; genus Nonomuraea; species Nonomuraea sp. NPDC005501. The sequence goes on from NZ_JBEXDT010000002.1 coordinate 84,487, forward strand.
CGAGGTGAGCTGCCGCAGCCAGTCGCCCCCGGCGACGGCGGCGGCGTCCTGGAACGCGGTGTCGCTGCTGTGGGCCAGCAGGCCGGCCGGGTCGGGCACGAGCAGGGCGGCGACCCACACCTGGACGATGAACAGCACGCCGGCCAGGATCAGCGCGAATCGCATGGCCCTGCTCACCTGCGCCGAGCCGCCGGTCGACTCCTCGACGAGCATGCTGATCCCGTCGAACCCGAGGAAGGACAGCGTCGCGACCGACACCGCCGCGAACACCACCGGCCAGGAGAACGTCTCCGGGTTGAACAGCGGCGACAGGCTGAACCCGCTGCCCGCGCCCTGGAGCATCGCCCAGACGCCGGCCACGAGGAACAGCGCCAGCACGACCAGCTCGGCGGCGATCATCACCCTGGTGAGCTTGATCGTCATGCGGACGCCACGCAGGTTGATCACCATGTTGACGGCCACGAAGATGATCAGCCAGGCCCACACCGGCACCTGCGGCACGCCGGCGTTCATGGCCTTGGACGCGATCAGGTAGAGCAGCCCCGGAAGGAGCAGGTAGTCGAGCAGGATCGCCCACCCGGTCATGAACCCGACCGGCGCGCTGATGCCGCGCCCCGCGTAGTTGTAGACCGAGCCGGACAGCGGGAACGCCTTGACCATCTGCGCGTACGAGGCCGCGGTGAACAGCAGGGCGACCATGCCGACCAGGTACGCGAGGACCGGCATGCCGGCGGAGCGGTAGTAGACCAGGCCGAAGATGGCGAACGGCGCGATCGGCACCATGAAGTTGAGGCCGTAGAGGACCAGGTCGGTCAGCCCGACGCCACGACGCAACTCCTGTCGGTAGCCGAACTGCTCGATGTGCTCTTGTGGCTGCACGACAGTCTCTCCATGTCGCCATGCACCGGTGTGCGGGGGGTGACCGCCGGTCCGGACGAAGGTTCGGACATCGCGGAGTTTCGACCCGTGATCCTCCCGTAGCGGAGGGTCGCGTCGCAAGGGGCGGATGGTGCAAATGGGTACTGAGTGCTTGTTGTGACCTCAGGGTGATCCTTTGGTGCTCAAAGCACTCTGTCAATGCGGGCGCCGGTCGATCCGGGGGTCGTCGGGGGGTCCCGGTTGCCGGCGCTCCAGGCTCAGTTCGCGCCCGGCCCGCCGCAGAAGACCACCTTCAGAAGCTCCTCCAGGGCCTTCGGGAACGCCTGCATCACGTCGATTGCGGCGTCCCCGCTGGTCAGCAAGGCGGTCAGGGTCTTGCTGCCGTCGGGCGTGCTGTACATCAGCGCCCCGTAACCCAGGGTGCTGCCGTTGTGGTGGAAGACGGTGCCGCCGCAGTCAGGGCCCAGGTCCTGCACGAACAGCACCAGGCCGTAGCCGAGCTTCCCGTGCGGCTTGCGCATCTCGGCCAGCAGCGGGGCCGGCAGGAGGCTGCCGCCCATCAGCGCGGAGATGAACGTCCGGAGATCCTGGGTGGTCGAGATCATGTCACCGGTGCCGGACAGCAGGGACGGGTTCTGGCGGGTGACGTCGACCACCTTCCACTGGCCGGCCTCCTCGTACCGGTAGTAGCCGTGGGCGTGCGGCCCGGGGATGTCCGTCCGGGAGCCCGGCATCACGGTGTCCGACAGTCCGAGCGGCCCCAGGATCCGCCGCTGCATCTCCTCGGCGTAGGAGCGGCCGGTGACCTTCTCGATCAGCAGCAGGGCCAGCGTGTAGTTGGTGTTGGAGTAGCTCTGGTCCGTCCCCGGCTCGAACCGCGCCGGCTTCGACAACGCGAACCGCACCAGCTCCTCCGGCTGGTACGTCTTGAGCCGGAGGTCCACCCACTCCTGGCCCACCGAGGGGATGCCCGGCACGTATGTCCCGTCGGGGTCGAGCTCGCCCGTGTGGTTGAACACCCCGCTGGTGTGCTGCAGCAGCATCCGCACGGTGATCCGCCGGTCCAGGCCGAACTGGGGCAGATAGTCGTCCACCGGGCTGTCCAGCCCGATCTCCCCGGCGGCCACGAGCAGCAGCACCAGGGTCGCGGTGAAGGTCTTGGTGGTGCTGCCTATCCGGGAGCGCCCGTTCGCCGGCGGCTTCGCATCCTCGCCCAGCTTGCGCACCCCGGCGCTGCCGGCCCACTCGCCCCGCTCATCGTGCACGCGCAGCTGCATCCCGGCGAAACCGGCGTCGACGAACTCCTGGACAGCCTGCCGCAGGTCCGGGCGATCCTGCCCGGCTGTGGCCTTCGGCGCCGGCCTGTCCTCGACGGTGTGGAGGGATTCACCCATGACCAGTCCTCGCTTTGCGATAGTACGTGTTCTGTGCACCTCGAAAGCTACGTTGCATTCAGAATTTCGTCAATACAAGCAGAAGCGTTTTCGCAGGTTGTTAAGGACAAATTGGTGCAATGACGCTGCGCCCGAAAGCAACGCCATGTTGCAATGGATGGCGGCGAAGGCAATACTGGCGGCATGCCAGGAGGACGATTGACCCAGCAGGACCGCCGGCACATCGCGGCCGGACTCGCCGACGGACTCTCCTACGGCGAGATCGCCAGGCGGCTCGACCGGCCGACCTCGACGATCACCCGGGAGGTCGCACGCAACGGCGGCCCCGCCGGCTACCGGCCCCAGCAGGCGCACCAGGCGACGGTCCAGCGGGCACGGCGCGGCACGCCTGCGCTGCCGCACGCGGCCACCCCGCCGGGCAGCACGATGGAGCAGGAGATCCTCGAGATGGCGGTCAAAGCGGGGATGCCGGCGACAGCCGCGCGCGTGCACCACGACCTGATGCTGTCCGAAGACGGCAGACGCACCGCCGCGGAGCTGACCCGCAGGCTGAGCGTCAGTCCGGCCTCCGTCTCCGTGGCCGTGAACTACCTGGTCCAGCAGGGGTATGCCCGGCGCGAGCGCGATCCGCGGCGCCGTCGCGACATCTACGTGATCGACAACGACGCCTGGTACCACTCCATCGTGATCAGCAGGCACCAGACCCTCGAAACGGTGCGTGCCACGATGGCGGTGGCCGAGACCTACGGGCTCGACAGCCCCGTGGGGCAACGGCTGGCCAAGACGGCGGAGTTCCTGGAACGCGTCAGCCTGGACATGATCGAGTCGGCCGACCGCTGGCGCACCCTGCTGGCGTGACGGGATTCAGCCCGGTGACCTGAGGAGCCCACCTGGCGCGCCGCCCGACGCGTCCTTCAGGCCACGCGCGGGACGGCGGCGAGCGCCTGCCGGACGTCGGCGAACAGCCCTGAGTCCGTGTAGTGGCTGTGCCCCGCGCCGAGCGCGACGATCGCGTGCGGGTGTGTCTCCACGGCGCGTCGCACGGCATGGGCGCGGGCGGGCTCCCATTCGCGCTCGGCCGCCACCCGGCCGACGACCCGGGCACGCTCACGCAGCCGATCCATGGTCCAGCCGACCTCGGCATAGTACGGCCCGCCGATCTCGTCGACGTCGACGAACCGGCGTCCGGTGACTTCGGCGAGCAACCGGCCCAGCGTGCTCTTGCCTGCCGCGGCCGGCCCGATGAGGACCATCCACGGCGTACTCGTCACCGCGGGCTCTGCGGCACGGACGGGCGAGAGCGCACGAGTAACGGCTGCCGAGCATCGGCACAGCCGTGCTCGTCAGACGGGGCGAGCGGAGAAAGGCCCCGCACCGTCCCACGCCGGACTGGCCGATCCGCCAGATCGACCGCCGACGTGGACGCTCTCGCGTTGACGTGCCTGCCCGCAGTGCGCGGGTTCAGAGCTTGTACAGCTTGTTGAACGGGGCCGTTATCCGCTCCTGACGGGAGCCGAAATCGACGAACACGGCGACTTCGTCTTCCACGCTGATGACGACGCCAAGACCGTAGCGATCATGCGTCACCTGGTCGTTGACGCTGAACCGCTCGGCAGGCGGAGCCGGGGGCGGGGGTTTGAAGGGACTTGTGGGCATGTGGCGACGGGACGCGCCGCTAGCTGGCTTCATCCCCTCCAGTATGTGCCGCCTGCGAGGACACTCGCCACCGAAGATGGACAAGCTCTGCCAAAAGATCAAGCTCGGAGCGAGAAACCGGCCCTCGACCTGGGCCTCCGCGAGCGGGTAGGTGACGGGAATCGCATTCCGGCCATCGGACGCGCGATGCCGGGCGTCCGTTGACGCGGGGCACAGCATTTCGTATGTTCCGCGTGAGCCGTCCCCCCGGGCGCCCGGATCGGAAGGGGTTGTGATGACCACCGAACGGAATCCGGACGGGACCTGGCCCGACATCGTCCCCGGACCACTCGCCACGCCGCCGCCGGAGTTCGCCCACAGGCGCGAATCCGGGCCGCTGGAGCCGGCGGCCATGCCCAGCGGCGACCGGGTCCCGCTGGCGGTCCGGTACGAGGACGTCCGCGCCCTGCTGGCCTCGCCCGCCTCCAGCCGCAACCTGCGGCTGCCGGGGTTGCCGCGGTTCGTGAGCGGCATCGGCATCGACGACGACCCCGACGCCCTGGTGAACCAGGACCCGCCGGAGCACACCCGCTACCGCCGGATCATGCACGGCACGTTCACCCCGCGCCAGATCGAGCCGTGGCGCCCTCGTATCGCGCGAATCGCCCAGGACCTCCTCGACGGCCTGGACGACGACTTCGACCTGGTCCAGGGGTACGCGCTGCAGTTACCCGGCCACGTCATCTGCGAGATGCTGGGCGTGCCGATGGACCACTATGAGCAGTTCGTCCGGTGGACGGACATGTTCCTGACCACGTCCACGGCCACCGAGCAGGTCCGTTACGAGGGCTACACCGATTTCATGGCCTACGCCGCGGAGCTGGTCGCCCAGCATCGCGCCGAGCCCGGCGAAGACCTCATCGACCTGCTCATCCAGGCCAGGGACGAGGACGACCGGCTGTCGGAGGGCGAGCTGGTCAACACCGTCTTCTCCCTCATCACGGCCGGCCACGAGACGACCGCCTCGATGATCGCCCGCGGTGTCTTCCGCCTGCTCCTGCACCCGGGCCAGTGGGCCGAGCTGGTGGCGGACCCCACCCTGACGGCTGTCGCGGTCGAGGAGATCCTGCGCTTCGACGGGCCGCCCGCCAGCGCCTTCATGCGCCGCGTCACGAAGGACATCGACCTCCCCAGCGGCTCGCTGAGCGCCGGAACGGTCGTCATGCCGAACCTGAACGCGGCCAACCACGACCCGCGGGCGTTCGCCGAGCCCGGCCGGTTCGACATCCACCGCTTCACCGGCCATCCCCCCAACCCGCACGTGGCATTCGGTTACGGCCCGCACCGCTGCCTGGCCGCCAGCCTCGCCAGGGTCGAACTCACCGAGGCGATCAAAGCGCTGGTCACCCAACGCCCCGGCCTCCGCCTGACCGGTACGCCCGAGTCGGTGACCTGGACCGACGGCCTGGTGTACCGGCCGGTCGCCATGCACGTCACCACGGGTGGCTGACGCGCGTACCCGTACGACCTACTGCGCCGGGCTCTCCTCCACGCGGCCGGCCAGCCGCTCGTACCGCTGCCGGGCGGCCTGCGGGGTGCCGAGCCCCAACCCGAACGCGATCTCCTGCCAGGTGAGGCCACGGCCCCGTGCCATGAGCAGCAGCGAGGTCTCCAGCTGGTCCATCTCGGCCCGGACGAGCGGCACGAGGGTGAGGGCGGCGGTGATGTCGGCCTGGTCGACCTCCGGCTCGCCGTCGTCGTGCTGTGCGGTTCCCGCGGCGAGGAACGACACCAGCCTGACGGCCTCATGCGCGCCGACGACCTGCGGATGGATCTGACGATCGCGTTGGTCTCGCGTCGCGGCGTGCCGCTCGGCGATGCGGGCGAGGGCGGCGTACACGCGGTGCGCACGCACCTGGTCGGGGTCCGGCGGAACGAAGGGATCTTCTGACATGCGACCAGAGTGCGCCATGGAACTGATCGTTGTCAACATAATGTTCAATGACGAGGGCCGGGGGCGTCTTGATGTCGGAGGGGCTGGTTTTGCGCGACTGACTCACTGGGTCTGACATTTCCCGCTATGGTGCCGAAGATCCCATACGCGCGTCGCAGGAGTGCCATGTCGCACGTCGAGCCTCTCCGGGAAGGCGACCCCGCCGCCGTGGGGCCCTACCGGCTGCTCGGCCGGCTGGGCGAGGGCGGCCAGGGGGTCGTCTACCTGAGCCGGGGGCCCGACGGCAGGCCGGTCGCGGTCAAAGTGCTGCGCGAGGGACTCGCCGACGAGCGCTTCGCCAAGGAGATCGACGCGGCGCGGCGGGTGGAGCCGTTCTGCATCGCCCAGGTGCTCGACGCCTCGCTGAGCGGCGGCCGGCCGTACATCGTGACCGAGTACGTGGAGGGCCCCTCGCTCCAGCAGGCGGGCCGCCACGCCGGCGCCGACCTGCAGCGGCTCGCCGTGGCGACCGCCACCGCGCTGGCGGCCGTTCATCAGGCGGGCATCGTCCACCGCGACTTCAAGCCCGCCAACGTACTGCTCGGGCAGGGCGGGCCCCGAGTGATCGACTTCGGGATCGCCCGGTCGGTCGAATCGGGGCTCATGGCCACCAGCGGCATCGTGGGGACACCCGCGTACATGGCGCCGGAGCAGCTGGCCGGTGAGCGGATCGGTCCCGCGGTGGACGTCTTCGCGTGGGCGTCGGTGATCGTGTTCGCCGCCACCGGGACACCCCCGTTCGGCGAGGACTCCCTGCCCGCGGTGATCAATCGGATCCTGCACAACGAGCCGCAGCTCGGCGACCTGCCGCAACCGTTGCGCGCGGTCGTCCTGGAGTGCCTGGCCAAGGATCCGGCGCGCCGGCCGGCCATGCGGGACGTGCTGCTGCGGCTCCTGGGCGGACCGGCCCCCGGCCATCCGGCCGGTGCCGAGGGCCGCGGCCCGTCCACGGCTCCCGGGCGGCGACGGCGGGGGAGCAGGACGGCGCTGGTCGCGGGCGTCTCCGGGGTGGGGGCGCTGGCGGTCGCGGGCGCCCTCGTCTGGGGGGCCACGAGCGTCTGGGATCTCCGGGAACCGCGAACGAGTACGCGGCAACTGGCGTTCCACTCCGCCGGGACACCGGCCTCGACGAAAACGCGCCAGCGCTCGAAGAGGACCACGAGCCCGTCCACACCGAAACCGGCGACCACCCCGAAACCGGCGACCACGAAGAAGCCGACCACGACGAGGCCGACCGCGACGCCGACCGTGAGGCCGACCGTGAGGCCGACGCGGTCCGCCCCCCAGCCGACGGCCTCACCGCGGAGGGCCTCGTCGGGCACCGGAGCCTTCCGGGTCGTGTGGGTGCGAGCCCTGGGCGCCAGGAAGGCCAACACCCAGGACTGCCAGGTGGGCTCCATCCTGACCTCCGCCCTGGTCGAGGGCACCAAGCTGTCCACCACGTTCCATTACGAATGGGTCCTGGACGGAAAGGTGATGCGGCGCTCTGAGGCCGCCATCGCCGAGACCCACACCCAGGAGCTCTCCGGCCCGCTCGTGACCTCGGCCGGCCCCCACCGGATCACCCTCCGCGTCACCTCGCCGGGGACGGCGTCGAGGGAGCACCGGTTCACCGCCTGCCCGCCCGGGACCGAGTGATGAACCCGCTCCTGCCCGAAGACCCTTCTGCCGTGGGCCCCTACCGGCTGCTCGGGCGTCTGGGCGCGGGCGGGCAGGGGGTCGTCTACCTGGGCCAGGGCCCCGACGGGCGGCCGGTCGCCGTCAAGGTGCTGCAGGACGGCCTGGCCGGTGACCACCGCTTCGCCAAGGAGATCGACGCGGCGCGGCGGGTGGAGCCGTTCTGCATCGCCCAGGTGCTCGACGCCTCGCTGGGCGGCCGGCCGTACATCGTGACCGAGTACGTGGAGGGGCCCTCGCTCCAGCAGGCGGGCCGGCACGTCGGCGCCGACCTGCAGCGGCTCGCCGTGGCGACCGCCACCGCGCTGGCGGCGATCCACCGGGCAGGGGTGGTGCATCGCGACTTCAAACCCGCCAACGTGCTGCTCGGCAGGGACGGCCCGCGGGTCATCGACTTCGGCATCGCCCGCGCGTCCGGCCATTCGCTGACGGTGACGAGCAGCATCGTCGGCACGCCCGCCTACATGGCGCCCGAACAGCTCGCGGGCGCGCCGCTCGGTCCCGCGGTGGACGTCTTCGCGTGGGCGTCGGTGATCGTGTTCGCCGCGACGGGAAGTCCGCCGTTCGGCAACGACTCGCTGCCCGCGGTGATCCGCCGCATCCTCCACGGCGAGCCGTACCTGGGCGACCTGCCGGACCCGTTGCGCCCGATCGTGCTGTCCTGCCTGGCCAAGGACCCCGCCGCCCGGCCCGCCATGCAGGACGTCCTCCTTCGGCTCATCGGCGCGCAGCCCGCCGCCGGCACGGCAGTGGCCCCGACGGGCCGCCGGGGCGGTACGGCGGGTCCTCCTGCGAGCCGCTCACGCGGGAAGGCGCTGCTGGCGGCCACCGGGGCACTGGTGGTGTCCGCCGCCCTGGTGGGCGGGGCGATCATGTGGACGCCTGCGCCCGCGAAGACGGACGCGTCCTCCCCACCGGCCACGAAGCCGGGCCCCACCACGACGCACACCTCGGCAGCCACGAAGCCGGGCCCCACCACGACGCACACCTCGGCGGCCAAGAAGCCGGGCACCACCACGACACCCAGCGCGGCGGTCAGGAAGCCGCAGCCCACCAGGACCGGCGGCTCCAGCCCCACCGCCTCCCACAGACGGCCGACGCCCGAACTCACCACCTCCCCCTCCAGAACCGCGACCACGGCCGCCGCCGCGGGGGCCGTACGCCTGGTGTCACTGATGCTGGAGGGACTGAAGACCGAAAAGGGCTGCTGGTCGCCCAGCCTCTTCCCCACAGCCATGATCAAGGGGCCGTCGGGCAGGCAGGTGGAGTTCGGCTACCGCTGGGTCGTGGACGGCCAGGACGAGGGATGGAGGACGGACTGGGTGACCGGTACGGCCAAGAACCGGCGCAACCCCTTCGGCGCCTTCGAGCCGGGCCACCACACGATCGCCTTCCACCTGCTGACTCCCTCGAAGGCCACCAGGAGAGTGTCGTTCACGGTGTGCGACCCGTACTCGTAGACGCTCCTCTGCCGCCCCTCACCAGCTCACTACCTTCGAGCGGCCGGTCGGAGCCGGCAGCCGCTCACGCAGCATCCGGACTCCCAGCGGCACCAGGGCGACGCAGAGCAGGCCGGTGACGAGCACATCGGAGATCGAAGCGCCCTTGAGCACGCCCATCCACGTGCCTCCTGCCAGGAGCAGCATCACGGCACGGGCGGTGCCGAAGAGGCCAGTACGCCAAGCGGCGACGGCCAGCAGGAGCGAGCCCGCGTACTGGCCGACCGAGGCCCAGACCGGTACGCGCCACGGTCCGTAGGAGATGTCGACGTACTCCGTCATGATCGCATCCGTTGCCCGGTCCAGCCCGATGACCTCGGTGAGCTGGAAGGCGGTCTGGTCGGCGCCGGCGAAGTACAGGCGGGAGAAGAGCCCGGCCACGAGCAGGGTGGCGCCCCAGAACGCGAGGCCGCCACCCACGCGTTGAGCCACGGTGACGAAGGCGGGGAAGAGCAGCACCGCTCCCAGGGCGAAGACCGCGTAGGAGAGGGTGAGCAGGGCGGGTGCCGAGGTGTAGGCGAGGAGTTGGCCGTAGGCGGCGAACGGCTGCCTCTCGGCCCACGCGTGCTGCTGAGGGCTGAGCGCGATGACGGAGCTCAGGTGGCGCAGCAGGAATCCCGCGCACAGGACGACCGGCCCCAGGACGAGCGTCGCGCCCCCGATCCACCGTCCGGGAAAGTACGTGTTCATGCCGGCGAGCTTCTCGGCCGGGAGCCGCTCAGATCATCTGCCGACCGTCAGTCAGCACCCCTGTCGAAAGTCAGGTGAGCACGTGCCTACGTCGCCCGGTGCCCGCGCCTGCCCGCGCCTGCTCGCTTCCGCCGGACGGACCGCCCGTCTGTCGAGGGCGGCCGTCGCGGGCAGGCCGGCGAACGCGCCGCACCTGATCCCTGAAGTCCTCGCGATCACGAGAATGCTCTGCGACAGGCCCTCGGGCGGGCGCTCCGAGCCGTCGCAGGAGCCTGCTCACTGCTGGAGCGTCTGACCGCGGTCGATGAGGTCCAGTACGGCGTCCCTGGTCTCGCGGAACACGGCGACGGTCTGGTCGGCGGCCGCGGTGATGGCCGGCTCTCCGGGTGCGGTGGAGGGTTCGAGCAGTTGGGCCACGGTGTCGGCGAGGACCTCGTAAGGGTCGTCGACGCCGAGCGGGGCGGTGGCCGGGTCCGTCATGGCGGTGCCGAACCCGGTGAGCACGGCGTGCAGGGCGTAGGCCTGGCTGGACAGGGGGCGATCGTGGCGGACCAGACCGTGCCGGCGCAGGATCGGCATGACCGCGTTGCACAGGGCGCTGGGCCTGGTTCGGGCGAACAGCTCGCGGTCGCCGGCATGCTGGGTGAGCAGCCGCAGCAGTTCGGCATCGCTGCGCAGGCGGTGCGCCAGCGGGAGTTGTGATCCTGTGCGGATCAGCAGCGGGGCGAGGCGGCGCGGCAGCACGTCGGCGGGGTCGGCGGTGATGCTGCCGATGACCTCATCCAGGAAGGTCAGCAGGTCGCGGGCGAACAGCCCGAGGATGAGATCTTCCTTGGTGGGCCAGTACAGGTAGACGGTGCCCTTGCCGACGCCGGCCGAACGGGTGATCTCGGTGACGGTGACCTTGCGCACGCCGTGGTCGAGCACCAGCCGGCGCGTGCTGTCCAGGATGCGGGCGGCTTTGCGCGAATGGTGTTCGACCAGCTGGCTCACCGAAGCTGTTCCTCTTCGTTCACGCTCGAGTCGGGTCACACGGCGGCGACGTCGAGCTCCTTGTTGCTCATGTCCGGCCATCCATTATCCGGCCCATGACCTGCGCGATGTGGCTCCCTCATCGCCGTGGGGAGGCCGGGGCCGGGGCGCGCACCATGAACACGTCCACCTCGTCCTCGGTCTCGACCGTGAACCCGTGCCGCTCGTACAGCCTGCGGGCCGGACTGCCCTGCAGCACGTTCAGCCGGACCACGGTGTCTTCGCGGTCGCACCGTTCCAGCAGCCTGCTCAGCACGGCGGCACCGATGCCCCTGCCCTGCAGATCGGGGTTCAGGTAGAAGTGCTCCAGCCAGTAGGCGTCCTTCGCCGGCCGCAGTGCCACGCAACCGGCGAAGGCGCCACCCACCTCGATCATCCAGGTGTGCACCGGCACGAACGCGTCCCGCAGGCGCTGTCGCACGCGGTGCTCGTCGTACCGCCCGAGCCGCACGAGATCCGGCCTCATCACCACGGCCCGCAACTCGGCCACCGCCTCCACATCCGCCGCCGAAGCCGGCCGAAGCTCCCAATCCGCCATGATGGGGATGGTATCGCCGCAAGATCCTGCCAACCCGGGGCCTCCTATCCTCTGTGTGGACAAGTACGTAGTCCGAGCGGACCTTGCCGTCGGGTACGGGGTAGCTCGGCTTCGATGAAGAAGCGGTGGTCACGCACGGTGAAAGCGCCCTCGGACCGAATGTGCTCATGGAGCCGTCGTAGCGGTTTCTCGTAGCGCTTGTGATCGAAGCCGGGAGCCTGCCACGGGACGGCGCGTAGGTGGAAGACCACGGCGCCGATGTCGTGAAAGGTGTGGTCGACCATCTCTTCGCGAGCGTCCACCACGAGCATCCCGCAATCGTGGAGTCGCTCGACCGCGATGCCCAAGGTCCAGCTCTCCGGATCGGCGGGGGGCGGTGCGCCCAGGGCGAGGTTCAGTTCCAGACCATTGCGGCTGCCTACTTGCTGGGTGAGCAGACGGCCACCTGGGGCAAGAACTCGCGCCACCTCGACTGCGTCAAGCGCACCGTGCCTGTTGAGCACGAGGTCGAAAGTGGCGTCGCGTGCAGGGATGCGATCTGCCGCACCACCCAGCAGGGCGACGTTCATCGGTCTGAGCCGCTCGGCGGCGATGGGTATGTTGGGCTGCCAGCCTTCCATGGCCACGGTGTGGCGGGGCAGCGGTGCCAGAGAAGCCAGTACCTCTCCTCCGCCGGTGTCCATGTCGAGCAGTCGCCGCGTGGTCGTAAGCAGCACCGAGGCTCGCTCGGTGTAGGCCCAGGATGGTTGCCCGCCAGTCGTTCTGCCGCGCAACCAGCCGAAGTCCCATCCACGAACAGATGCCTGAATGGCGTGTTCTACGAGATCGTCGTAACCGGGCACGCGGTCACGCTAATCAGGAAGGCGGCTGGTGGCCACCGGATTACTGGCTCGGCCGGCTTTCTTGGCCCCGCCGACCCCGGCCCTGCCCTCGCCGGAGGCATGTCCTGTAGGTTGATCGCCATGGTGGGCGAGGACGATTCGATTCAGGCTGCTGTCGCCGGGGAAATTCGACTTCTCGACCACGAGGTCCGCTCGTCGGCCATTCTCATGGGCGAGTTGATGGATCCGGAGTTCTTCGAGATCGGCGCCTCGGGGCGTCTGTGGGACCGTGATTCGATCATTGCGGCCCTTTCCCAGGACCCGGAGCGATCGATGGCTCCGATCCAGGTGAGCGAGATGGCTGGGACGCTGCTCGCCCCCGGTTTGGTTCACCTGACCTATGTGTCGAACTACAACGGTCGCCGTGCGCGCCGCAGTTCGTTGTGGCGGTACTCGACCGAGAAGGGGTGGCAGGTGTACTTCCACCAGGGGACGTTGAGCACGTACTGACGGGTCGGGAACCGGAGGTCGTTCCGGGAAGCCGGAGACGTCTCCCACTGGGTTTCGGGACTGACTCGCGCACCCGCATGATTGATACGTTGATCTACATGGGCGACGGGGCGAGATCACTGAACACGACGGATATGACGACGGCATTGGACATGGCGCTCGTTGCCTTCGGAGCTGCGGGCACCGAAACGGCGTATCGCGTGTGTGGCACCGGCGCAGCGCTCATGCAAGGCGTCCCACTCCCTGTCGGGGACATCGACATCTTGCTCGCCGGGCGGGAGGACGTGGACACGTTCGCCGCAGCACTCTCATCGTTTGCCTGCCTCAACGCCGCCTCATGGCTGCCTGAATCTTCGCAATACTTCGCCAGGTTCGAGGTGAATGGAGTCGCAGTCGAGCTCAGCACAGTCGAGCGGCAAGTCGATTCGGATGTCATGGAATGCGTGGGCAGCGGGCCATGGCAGCATTACGTCCTGATCGCCTGCGGATCTCACCATGTGCCGGTGGTCCGGCTGGAACTCCGGTTGGTCACGGAGCTCCTGCGAGACCGGGCTGATCGATATGGCCCTCTCCTCGACCACATGGGTACGCACGGGTTCGATCCTGATCTGTTGCACCGGGCCATGGATGCCCACCGCATTCCTGCTCACCACCGGCGGCTGGTTCAAGACCGCCTCGCATGGACCGCCCCCGCCACCCCTCGCCTACGCCCCGCCCCTCCTCCTGCCTGACGCTGCTACGTGCAAGAGGGCGCGATGGATCACGCCTGACAGGTGCCTGCGAACGCCGGAGGCAAGCCCAGGGCCGTGCTTCCCGGTGATCGTCACGAGTTACCCCGTCCGGTCGCTGGAGGAGGCCGTCCGATCACCCGCGATCTACTCAGATCACTATGGGGAGCGCCGGTCGTCCACCTCGACCGACAACATCCCCCACCGGGCGCGGAGCTTGACCAGCTCGCCGGCCAAATCCTCGCTCGACCTGACCAGGTGCTCGTGGGGGAGGAAGTGGACGACCGTCCCGGTCGTGCCGTCATCGCTGATCGGTGTCAGACCTGTGACGGGGATGCCGTGTTCGTAGCGCTGCGTCCAGGCTCCACCTCGGCGACGGTTGGTGTGGACGAGCCGGACGCTGAACGCCGCGACGACGGACATGCCCCGGCGCGGATGGCCATCGGGGAGCAACGGGGCGTCGGGGTTGTCGAAGAACCGCAGGTCTTTCGATGCCATGACGGGCTTCTTCACGGCTTGTCCGTGATCGTCGATGCGGGTGTCGGTGCCTCGTCCGTCATCCGCCACGGACACCGAGCCGTCGGGGTGGAGGGTGACGGTGCAATGCCCCCCGTGGTTGCTCTCGGCTTCGTCAGCCGCATAGGCAAGGACCTCGAAGATCAGATGCCGGACGCCACCTGGAGCGAACACGGCCGGGTTCTGCCGGATGTACGAGAGGTGCTTGACATCCACGCCGCTCGCCCAGTCGTGCGTCGTGTTACGCCAGGAGGCCCTCGGAGTGTTCACCGGGGAAGACTACGCCCGCCGGAGCTCGCACCTGTGCCGGCGACCGCGATACCACGGCGATCATGAAGGCGATGCTTGGTTCCCGCCTGTTCTGGCACGCGTCCGGCACGGAAGCTGCCGTGTGTCCATCGCTCGCGGGGCAGGCTTGCTGCGCTGCTCCGGCATCTGAAACCGTCGTGGACGGAATCTATGCTTCCCGCCATGAGCAGAGACGGATCTTCAGCCGTGCGTACGAAGCGGATGGAGGTGGAGGTGGAGGACTGTGGTCGGGTCTATCTCATGGATCGGGGGGATTATGAAGCCGCCGACGGGTCAAGCGACTCACAAGCTCACGCACCTGGGCTCATGAGGTCGGAGGGGAGAGGCCTCGCGAGCCTGAACATCGCCACGCAGTGGGGGGACATTCCGTTTACGGTGACCGCAGCCGACCGGGATCCAGGTGCTGACCTCGACGGTTATGAGGACATCGGGGAGATGAGTTTTGACGCCCCATCGGGCGAGGTCTTCCTGGTGGGATGGCTCATGGACTGGGACGACGAAAAGGCACACGACCTTTCCCCGCTGCTGTCCGGCTCCGGTACATACCGTTTGCGATATCACATCAGAGGAATCGATGAAGAACGCTGCTGGGTAGATGACCACTACCTTCAGATATGGCCGGCGCCACTGCACGGCCCGGCCGTGCTGAAAACCACAGACGAAGCCTTCCAGCATCTTCTGAAGCCTGAATCCTGACGCGAATCGGACCCACGTCGTCAGCTCGGGAATCGCAGGGGCCTTGCTCGTAGAGGCGTTGACCTGGGCCTGAGGCCGGTCGTGAGTGACCGTGAGTTCCCGTGACTCCCCGCTGATCGCTGTGAGAACGGGCACGCACCTACGGCCATTCGATGCGAACAAAGGTAGACCTCGCGCTGCCGGTCCAGAACCACATAGGTGGCGAGACCACGTTCTCCGAACGGGTGCGTAAGCCCGCCATGGCCTCCCCTGGGGAACGGGTTCGCCGGCCAGAGCCTGCTGGGCGCGGACGTGCATCTGACGGCGCCCCTCGGGATCCTTTGCGGTGTCACACGCGGAGATCCACCAGCGGTGCACGAAAGCGTTCAGTGCTCCAAGATCCAGGCTCACCCTGACCTCGTCGAGCACAGCCTTGAGCCCGGCGTCGAAAGCCTCGCGATCTTCCGGGACGACCAGCGCGGCGCGGATGCCTCGCAGGTTCTTCTCAGGCAGAGGCGCGCCGACGGAGATGAAGTCCTGCGGTTGGGCGGTCATGCCCGCTCCCCTCCTTGTCCTCAAGAGACTACAGAGGAAGGGCGATATCCCTCACGCATACACGAGAGCTGGGCCTGCCACAGTATGAAGTGGAGCGGGTGACGGGAATCGAACCCGCGCTGTCAGCTTGGGAAGCTGATGTTCTGCCATTGAACTACACCCGCATCGGCAGAAGCCGCGGTCCCACTGTAGCGGAAACCCAGCCCACTTCGACAAGCCCGCACGCGCCGGAAGCGAGCCCGTACACGGCAGGAGCAGGCCCGCACACGGTAGGAGCGAGCCCGTACACGGTAGGTTGCTCCACGTGCTGCTCTCTGACCGTGACATCCAGAACGAGATCGACTCGGGACGGTTGGCGCTCGAACCGTTCGATCGGGACATGATCCAGCCGTCGAGCATCGACGTGCGGCTCGATCGGTTCTTCCGGGTCTTCGAGAACCACAGGTACCCGCACATCGATCCCTCGACCGAGCAACCGGACCTGACGCGCATGGTGGAGCCGGACGGGGACGAGCCGTTCATCCTGCACCCGGGTGAGTTCGTGCTGGCTTCGACGTACGAGGTCATCACGCTCCCCAGCGATCTGGCGTCCAGGTTGGAGGGGAAGAGCTCGCTGGGGCGGCTGGGGCTGCTGACGCATTCGACGGCCGGGTTCATCGATCCGGGGTTCAGCGGGCATGTGACGCTGGAGCTGTCGAACGTGGCGACTCTGCCCATCAAGCTGTGGCCCGGGATGAAGATCGGGCAGCTCTGCGTGTTCCGGCTCAGCTCGCCGGCGGAGCATCCGTACGGGTCGGAGAAGTACGGGTCCCGGTACCAGGGACAGCGGGGGCCGACGCCGTCCAGGTCGTTCAAGGACTTCCACCGGACGCGGATCTGACCAGGCTGGCGGTCCGGGAGGAAACTCACGAAGATGGTGACCGTACGGCAAACAAGTCCTCAGCGAGATGGCCCCCGGACCGACAGATTCCCCGGTGTCGCAGAGCATACGGAGGGTAGCGACTAGGAGAAGGGGACATGAAGTTCGCATTTCGCCTGGTAAGCCGTACTCTCTTCCACGGACCATCCCCGCACATCTGGAGAACGACGTGCGCCTGCGTCTCACGCCACGTGAGGACAGCTACTACGACCTGTTCGCCGACTCGGCGAACAACCTGGTCACGGCCTCCCGTCTGCTGGTTGAGATCATCAGTGACGGGTCGGACAGGGAAGCCCTGGCCGAGAAGATGCGCGCCTGCGAGCATGCCGGCGACGACCGCACGCATGCGATCATGAACCGGCTCAATGAGAGCTTCATCACGCCGTTCGACCGCGAGGACATCTACCGCCTCGCCTCGAACCTCGACGACGTGATGGACGCCATGGAAGCGGCCTCCGACCTCATCGTCCTCTACCAGATCGACCACCTCCCCAAGGACGTCGTGCGTCAGGTCGAGGTGCTGGAGCGGGCGGCCGAGCTGACCGCCGAGGCGATGCCGCGCCTTCGCTCGATGAAGAACCTCAACGAGTACTGGATCGAGGTCAATCGCCTGGAGAACCAGGGTGACCAGGTCTACCGCCGGCTGCTGGCCAAGCTGTTCAGCGGCGAGTACGACGCGTTGACGGTCATGAAGATGAAGGAGGTCATCGACGCCCTTGAGGAGGCGGCCGACGCCTTCGAGCACGTGGCCAACACCGTCGAGTCGATCGCGGTCAAGGAAAGCTAGGCCCGTGGACCTCACGCTCGCCCTCGTCATCGGCGTGGTCGTCGTGGCGCTGGCCTTCGACTACACCAACGGCTTCCACGACGCGGCGAACGCCATCGCGACCTCGGTCTCGACCCGCGCCCTCACCCCCAGGGCGGCGCTGTTCATGGCCGCGGCGATGAACTTCATCGGCGCCCACCTCGGCACGCAGGTGGCCCAGACCGTCGGCAAGGGCATCATCGACGCGCCACAGGGCTCGCACGGGCTGGTCATCGTGGCGTCGGCCCTGGTGGGCGCGATCGTCTGGAACCTCATCACCTGGTACTTCGGCCTGCCCTCCTCCTCCAGCCACGCGCTGATCGGCGGCCTCGTGGGCTCGGCGCTGGCCTCGGCCAGCGTCGTCCACTGGGACGGCGTGCTGGAGAAGGTCGTCGTCCCCATGATCCTGTCCCCGCTGCTCGGCTTCACGCTGGCGGCCGCGATCATGATCGGGATCTACTGGATCTTCCGGCACGCGCAGCCGGGCAAGACCAACCGCGGCTTCCGCTACTCCCAGACCGTCTCGGCCGCCGCCATGGCGCTCGGCCACGGCCTGCAGGACGCGCAGAAGACGATGGGCGTGATCTTCCTGGCGCTCGTGGTCGGCGGCTACGCCGGGGAGCAGGACCCCATTCCGCAGTGGGTCATCATCTCCGCGGCGAGCGCGATCTCCCTCGGCACGTACGCCGGAGGCTGGCGCATCATGCGCACGCTCGGCCGGCGCATCATCGCCCTCGACCCGCCGCAGGGCTTCGCGGCGGAGGCGGCGGCGGCGACGGTCCTCTACACCGCGGCGATCGGGTTCGGCGCGCCCATCTCCACGACCCACACCATCACCAGCGCCATCATGGGCGTCGGCTCGACCAAGCGGCTGTCGGCCGTGCGGTGGGGCGTGGCGGGCAACATCGTGACCGGCTGGATCCTCACGATCCCGGCCGCGGCGCTGGTGGCCGCTCTCACCTACTTCGCTCTGCACTGGGTGGTGGAGTAGCGGCGTACATGACGTCGGCGTCCCAGCGCGCGAACCCCAGCGCCTCGTACAGCCTGATCGCGGCCGTGTTCGTCTCGTCCACGTAGAGCATCGCCTGCGCGAGCCCGCGCGAGCGCAGGTGGCTCAGTCCGGCCAGTGTGAGCGCCTTGCCGAGGCCGGTGCCCTGCTGGGAGGGGTCGACGCCGACGACGTACACCTCGCCGAGCGGCTCGTGCCCGTGGTCGGAGGATCCGTGGATCTTCGTCCAGTGGAATCCCACGAGCCGCTCGCCCCGTACGGCCAGGAAGAACCCGGCGGGGTCGAACCACGGCTCCCGCTCCCGCCTGAGCAGGTCGTCCAGGGTCCACGCGCCCTGCTCGGGGTGGTGGGCGAAGGCCGCGGCGTTGACCTTGAGCCACTCCTCCTCGTCCTGGCCGGGCCTGAACGCCCGTAGCCGCACCCCGTCGGGCAGCGTGTACGGCCCCAGGGGGGCGTACAGCGACCGGCGCATCTGCCAGAGGGACCGCACCCGCCGGAGCCCCAGGGAGGCGGCGAGGGCCCCGGCCCCGTCGTGGTCGCCGTGCGCCCACAGCCGCAGCCGCCCGCCGGCCTCGCAGAGCACGGCCCCCAGCAACCGCCGGCCGTGCCCCTCGCGGCGGTGGGCCGGGTGGACGACGAGCTCCCCGCTCGGCCCCTCGACCTCGTCGGTGGGGTCCACGTGCGCGTACCCGGCCAGGACGTCGCCGGCGTACAGCAGCACCGACCGCGCGTGCGGGTCGCCGCCGTAGCGCAGGTGGAGCATGACGTGCTCATTGAGCGGGCGGACGCCGTCGGCCTCCGTCGCCGCCTCGACGAGCGAGAGCACCTCGGTGATTTCCTGGTCAGAGAGCCGTTGCCGGACTTCCACGCGTGCCGTCACAGATCGAACTCTAGGCGTACGACTGGCAAAACGCGCCATGCCACCGGCGGGTGAATCGTTACCTTTGCGACATTGGCCGCAAAGCTTCGCACCGTAACGTCTTGGGCCATGATGTCTCGTTCCCTCCTCCGGCTCGCGGTGGCCGGAGCCGTCGCCACCGCCTCGGCCCTGCTGGCCGCGGTCCCGGCGGACGCGAAGCAGGCCCCCCGGACGGTTCCCGTCCGTCTGCTCGCCCTCAACGACTTCCACGGCAACCTCGAACCCCCCACGGGCTCCTCCGGACGCATGGTCGACGAGACCGGCGCGACGGTGGATGCCGGCGGAGCCGCCTACATCGCCACCCACATGAAGGCCCACACCGACAAGAACACGATCGCGGTGGCGCAGGGCGACCTCATCGGCGCCACCCCGCTGATCTCCGCGGCCTACCACGACGAGCCGTCGGTCGAGTTCCTCGGCAAGCTCGGGCTGAAGGTCGCCGCGGTCGGCAACCACGAGTTCGACGAGGGCTACGCCGAGCTGCGGCGCATCATGAAGGGCGGCTGCCACCCGGTCGACGGCTGCTCGCCCGCCGGGGAGTGGAAGGGCGCCCAGTACGACTACGTGGGCGCGAACGTCCTGTTCAAGAACCGCGGGGAGAAGACCGACGCGCTGGCGGCGCTCGGCGAGCAGCCCGCGGTCCGGAAGCTGCTGTCCGACTGGGGCGTTCCCGCGCTGCCGCCGGTCAGCGTCAAGTGGATGAACGGCGTGCCGGTCGGCTTCATCGGCCTGGTCACGCAGACCACGCCGGGCATCGTCACGGCCGAGGGCATCAAGGACCTCAAGTTCGTGGACGAGGTCAAGGCCGCGAACGTCGCCTCCAAGGTGCTCAAGGTCCTCGGCGTCAAGGCCCAGGTCGTGCTCGTCCACGAGGGCGACCAGGTCAACGCCGGGCAGTCGCCCGACGCGTGCAGCGCCGTCCCCGGCGCCGGCAACCGCATCGCCACGCAGGTCGACCCCGAGATCGACGTGGTGCTCAGCGGTCACTCGCACCAGGCGTACCTGTGCAAGGTCAAGGACCCGGCCGGCCAGGACCGCCTCTACTCGCAGGGCGGCTCGTTCGGCCGCGTCATCACGCAGGTGGACCTGAACGTGGACGTCCGCACGCGGGACGTCGTGCGCTCCTCGGTCGTGGCGGACAACCACGTCGTGACGCGCACGGTCGAACCGGACCGGGATGTCTCGGACTTCGTGAAGGCATGGAAGGACCGGGTCGCGCCGGTCGCCAACAAGCCCGTGGGCCGCATCACGGCCGACATCCCGAACACGGGCGGGCCGAGCGGCGAGACGCCGCTGGGCGACCTCATCGCCGACGCGCAGCTCGCCGCCACCAGGACCGGCGGCAACGCGCAGGTCGCGCTCATGAACCCGGGCGGCGTCCGCGCGCCCCTCACCTACGCGGGCTCGTCGGCCGGTGAGGGCCCCGGCGTCGTGACGTACGGCGAGGCGTTCACCGTCCAGCCGTTCAACAACCTCATGCAGGTGGTCACGCTGACCGGCGCGCAGCTCAAGACGGTGCTGGAGCAGCAGTTCACCGGTGGGCCCAACAACCAGGCGTTCACCAAGATCCTCCAGCCCTCGGCGAACCTGACCTACACCTACAGCACGTCCGCCCCGTGGGGTTCGAAGGTGTCGGACATCCGCATCGACGGCGCCCCCGTCACGGACACGCAGCAGATCCGCGTCGCGGCCAACAACTTCCTGGTCGGCGGCGGTGACGCGTTCCTCGCCTTCAAGGACGGCACGGACCTCTGGAGCGGGCCGCTGGACATCGACGCGTTCGTCGAGCACCTCGGCAAGGACAACCCGATCGCCCCGCCCGCCACCGACCGCATCACGGTGACGAGCTGACCCACCGCTGAGGCCCGCCCAGCGAATGGGCGGGCCTCCGCCATGTCCGGGTCAGACGTGGGCCGGGTCGGTACGGTCCGGGACGAAGCGGTAGCCGACGTTGCGGACCGTGCCGATCAGCGACTCGTACTCCGTGCCGAGCTTGGCCCGCAGCCGCCGCACGTGGACGTCCACCGTCCGCGTGCCGCCGAAGTAGTCGTACCCCCACACCTCCTGCAGCAGCTGCGCCCGGGTGAAGACCCGGCCGGGGTGCTGGGCGAGGTACTTGAGCAGCTCGAACTCCTTGAACGTCAGGTCGAGCACCCGCCCGCGCAGCCGGGCCGTGTAGGTGGCCTCGTCGATGGACAGGTCGCCGCTGCGGATCTCGTCGGGCACGTCCTCGCCGCCGGCCTGCGAGATGCGGCCGGTCGCCATGCGCAGCCGCGCCTCGACCTCGGCCGGTCCGGCGCTGTCGAGCAGCACGTCGTCGACGCCCCACTCGGCGGTCATCGCGGCGAGCCCGCCCTCGGTGACGACCACCAGCAGCGGGCAGTCGATGCCCGTGGTGCGGATGAGCCGGCACAGGCTCTTGGCGTGGACGAGCTCCTTGCGGGCGTCCACGAGCACGGCGTCCACCGGTGGCGCGTCGATGAGAGCGGACGCCTCCGCGGGGGAGACACGGACCGAGTGGAGCAGCAGCCCCAGCGCCGGAAGCACCTCGGAGGACGGCTCGAGGGCGTTGGTCAGCAGGAGCAGGTTGCTCATTTCGGCCTCCTCAAACGCGCAAGGACCCGGGGGCTACATCGCCCAGGTCCTGTAGGGGAGGATAACCCACGCGAATGTCGCGTCCATTGGGCGTCCATCAGATGAACAGCGTTTTACCTGCGACGACGGTGTTAAGGATGTCGCACAATGGCAGAGCTACGAGTATGAGGTTGCCATGGCCACTGGAAAAGTGCGGTATTGGGCCGCGGCGAAGGAAGCGGCGGGTGTCGCCGAGGAGCCGTTCGAGGCGGCGACACTCGGCGAACTCATGACGAACATCACACGGGATCGCGCCGAACTCGCCCGGGTGGTGAGCCGTTCCTCCTTCCTCGTGGACGGCTCACCGGTCGGCAAGCGTCCGCATGACGCCGTGGTCCTCGGCGAGGGGGCGACGGTCGAGGTGCTGCCGCCCTTCGCGGGCGGATGACGACTTCGCGGTGAGCACGCGGCCCGGCGGGGAAGGGGCATTGCAGTCGATAAGCTCATGATCCGTGGCCTGAGACAGGGAGCCCGATGCGCAAGCTGCTCGTTTTCCTGATCGTGCTGGGAGTCCTCCTCGCCGTCGTCGACCGGGTGGCGGTCGCGGGCGTGGAGCGGGACCTGTCCAACCGGATCGCGGCCTCCGCCGATCTGGACCGGCAGCCGGAGGTGTCGATCGAGGGCATCCCGTTCCTCACGCAGGCCGTCTCGGGCCGCTACCCGGAGGTGCGGTTCGATCTGGGCACGCTCACCTACGGCGGCGTGCCGGTGAAGAGCCTCCAGGGCGTCGCCTACGACGTGACGGCGCCGCTCGCCGACGTGATCCAGAACCGGGCCGACGTCAGGGCCGGACGGCTGACCGTCCGGGGCACCCTGACCAGGGCGACGATCGACAAGTACGCGCCCAAGGGCGTCAAGATCAGCGGGAACGGCTCGCGGCTCGTCGCCTCGGGTGAGGTGGCGGTGGGCGTGACCAAGGTCAAGTTCGACGCCGAGATGCAGGTCGAGGTGGCCGACGGGGGCATCCTGCTGCGGGCGCAGAAGATCGAGGGGGTGCCCGACACGCTCGCCAAGCTGGTCAGCTACACGATCCCGTTCAAGGGCGATCTGCCGTTCGACGTGAAGGTGACGGGGGTGCGCAATGTGGCGGACGGGCTGGAGTTCTCGGCCGAGGCGAGGGACGTGCCGCTCAGCGGCCAGAAGCTGTGACCCGGCGCCGGCGCCCGGCGGGCTGACCGCCGGGGAAGCCGCCTTCGGGAGAGGGCCCGGTGGACGGCTCGTCGCGGGATGACGACGCGGCGCGTGACGGACTTCCGCGCGGCGTTGAACCAGCCCGCCCGCCCGTACGTGATGAGGGCGTGAGTCCAGCAGGCACCGCCGACGAGGAGCTCGTGCGGACCCTTTTCGACGAGCACGCCGGGCCGCTCTACGGTTACGTGCTGCGACTGACCGGCGACGCCGGACGGGCGGAGGATGTGGTGCAGGAGACGCTGCTGAGGGCGTGGCGGCACCCCGACGCGCTGACCGACCGGCCCATCCGCGCCTGGCTGTTCACCGTCGCCCGCAACCTCGTGGTCGACCAGCACCGCGCGCGCCGGTCGCGCCCGCAGGAGACCGGCGACGAGGCGCTGGCCGTCGTCCCCGCGGACGACGAGCTGGAGCGGGCGGTCGAGTCGTGGGCCGTGGCGGAGGCGCTGGCCGCGCTGCGGCCCGAGCACCGCGAGGTGCTGTTGGAGGTCTACTACCGGGGGCGATCGGTGAAGGAGGCGTCGGCCACGCTGGGCATACCGCCCGGCACGGTCAAGTCGCGCACCTACTACGCGCTGCGGGCGCTGAAGCTCGCCCTGGAGGAGCGGGGGCTGGCGCCGTGATGACGTGCGAGGAGGCGCGGATCGCGCTGGGCGCCCACGCCCTGGGCGCGCTGGAGCCGGACGAGGCGCTGGAGGTCGACGCCCACCTGGCGGGCTGCGAGGCGTGCGGCGCCGAGCTGGTGGAGCTGGAGGGCGTGTCGGCGTTCCTGGAGAAGGTGTCCGAGCGTGAGGTGCAGCTGGTGACCAGCCCGCCGCGCCAGGTGCTCGACCGGCTGCTGAACGCGCGCGTCAAGCGCCGCCGCAGAGGGCGGATGCTGATGGTGGTGGCCGCCTCCGCGGCGGCGATCGTCGCGGGCGGCGGCGTGTGGACGGCCGTCGTGAACCAGCCGGGCACGACGGCGTCGGCCCCGGCGTCCCGGCCTGACGAGGGGGCGTCGAGAGCTCGTGACGCCGCCCCCTCGGCGAGTGACGCGCCGCGCGCGAAGGCGACCGAGGAGCCGCGGGCCAAGGCGCGGGACGACCAGCCGAGGGTGCTGGCCGAGACTCGTCCGGAAGCGAGCGGGTCGCCCAAACCGGACCGCCGGTCCGCCGCGGAGCAGGAGTTCTCCGGCCAGAACAGGTCCACCGACGCCTACGCGAGCGTGGCGGCGTTCCCCGGCACGCACGGGACGGGGATCTCCGTGCGTGTGTCGGGGGTGCCGACCGGCACGACGTGCCGGCTCGTCGTGGTCGGCCGGGACGGGCGGCGCGACGTCACGGACGGCTGGACGGTCAACCGGGCGAGCTACCAGGACAAGCCGGTCTTCGCCGGCCGGACGTGGATCCCGATGGGCGACATCGCGCGGTTCGACGTGATGGACGTCTCCTCGAACCGGGTGCTGGTCACCGTCAAGGTGCCGAGCTGAGGCGGGCGGAAGGAATCCGGGGCCGCCGTGGTTGCACCTGGCGATGACAGGCGTGTGGGTGGTGCTGGTCGTGCTGGCGCTCGGTACGGGGATCGGGGTGGTACGGCTGCGCCGCGACGGACGCATGCGCGACAGGGCCGGCGACCGGCTCACGGCCGACGTGCTGGGAGCACCCCTGGGGCCGAGGGCGACGCTCGTGCAGTTCTCCACCGCGTTCTGCCAGCCGTGCCGCGCGACGCGGCGGATCCTGGCGGACGTGAGCGCGCTCGTGCCGGGGGTCGCGCACGTCGAGATCGACGCGGAGTCACGCCTGGACCTGGTGCGGGAGCTGGACATCCTGCGCACGCCGACGGTCCTCGTCCTCGGCCCGTCGGGGGACATCGTGAAAAGGGCCTCCGGCCAGCCGCGCAAGGCCGACGTGCTGACCGCCCTCGCCATCGCCGTGCCACCGGGCGAAACGCCCTCCGGGACGCCGTCGTCTCAGGAATCGGACGAGATGTGACAGATGGCGAGACGACGAGTAGTGTCGTCGGCATGAACCTTTCGACAGAGCTGCTGACGAAGCGGCGGGCAGTTGATTTCTGCCGCGTCGCGACCGCGCTCTGTCGCGCTGCCTGAGGACGGTCTCGCGCGGACTTCCGATCCGCCCCAACCCGACCCCCTTCAGGGAGCATCTCTCGATGCGTGCCGACCCTAGAGCGCTGCGCTTCGGCGCGGCCGTCACCACCCTGGTCCTCGCTCTCGTCCTCGTGACGGGTAGCGCCTGGCTGCTCGCCGCGCAAGCGGTGGTGTTCGCGCTGGGTGTGGCCGGTCGCTCGCCGTACGGGATGGTCTTCCGGGCGCTCGTCAGGAGCGCGCCGAAGGTGACGGAGGACGCCCGCCCGCCGCGTTTCGCGCAGGGGGTGGGGCTCGTCTTCGCGGTCGCGGGACTGGCCGGACTTCTCGCCGGGATCACGCCGCTGGCCCTCGGGGCCACGGCAGCGGCTCTCCTCGCCGCATTCCTCAACGCAGCCTTCGGACTCTGTCTCGGCTGCGAAACGTACCTGCTGATTCGCCGTCTATCGCCCGCCGCCACATGGGAGGTTCACCAATGAGCCGCGCCGCCGTCCTGGTGGATGCCGACTGGGTCGAGGCCAACCTCGACACGCCAGGTGTCGTTCTCGTCGAAGTCGACGAGGACACCAGCGCCTACGACAAGGGCCACATTCGTGGCGCTGTCAAGATCGACTGGAGGCAGGACCTCCAGGACCCCGTCCGCCGTGACTTCGTCGACAAGACCGGGTTCGAGACGCTGCTGTCCGAGCGTGGCATCTCCAACGACGACACCGTCGTGCTCTACGGCGGCAACAACAACTGGTTCGCGTCCTACGCCTACTGGTACTTCAAGCTCTACGGCCACGACAACGTCAAGCTGCTCGACGGCGGCCGCAAGAAGTGGGAACTCGACTCCCGCGAGCTGGTCAAGGACGTCCCGCAGCGCGACAGGACGCAGTACGTCGCCCAGGACCAGGACGCCGCGATCCGCGCCTTCCGCGACGATGTCGTCTCGGCCATCGGCAAGCTCAACCTGGTCGACGTCCGCTCGCCCGACGAGTTCACCGGCAAGCTGCTCGCGCCCGCCCACCTGCCGCAGGAGCAGGCGCAGCGCGGCGGCCACGTGCCGACCGCCCGCAACATCCCGTGGTCCAAGGCGGCCAACGACGACGGCACGTTCAAGGCCGACGACGACCTGCGCGCCCTCTACCAGGAGGCCGGCGTCGACTTCGGCAAGGACACCATCGCCTACTGCCGCATCGGCGAGCGCTCGGCGCACACGTGGTTCGTGCTGCACGAGCTGCTCGACCAGGGCAACGTCAAGAACTACGACGGTTCGTGGACCGAGTACGGCTCGCTCGTGGGCGTGCCGATCGAGCTGGGGGAGGCCCGATGACCACCGCGCAGGGATGCGGAGCCCCGGAGCAGACGATCGCTCTGCCCGCCGGCATCGACCTGACCAACCAGGCTGTGATCCAGGGTGTGGTCACGGGCGTCGGCACGGCCTACGCCCGGCTGCTCGACCACTCCGGCGAGTTCACGGGTGAGGTCGTCGTGTCCGACGACGGCGTCTTCCGGTTCTTCGCCGCGCCGGGCGACTGGACCGTGCGCATCATCGCGGGCGGCGGCGTCACCCGTGACGTCCAGGTGGAGGCCAAGCTGGGCGAGGTCTCCCAGCTCGCCGTAGCCGTCTGAGCTCTTTGAACGCCGGCTGAGCCCGGTGAACGAAGGACCCGCGCCGACACCGGCGCGGGTCCTCTCGGTTTTCCGGCTCGGTTTTCCGGCGAAACAGCGGGTGCCGGGTGCCACCGAACGGGTCGTGGCGGTGTTCGTGTAGATGTGAGTCATATGGACTGTCTCGACCCGGTGCAGAAGGCGCTGCTCGACGACCTCGACGCGGGCTTCGCCGAGCTGTACGGCGCCCACCGCGACGTCGTCTTCTCGACGGCGCTGCGGCTGAGCGGGCGCTGGGCCGACGCCGAGGACCTCACGGCCGAGACGTTCCTGCGCGCGTACCGGGCGCTGGCCGGCTACGACCGGGAGCGTGTCGCGGCACTGCGGACGCGTCCCTGGCTCCTGACCATCCTCATGAACATCTGGCGCAACTGTGCCCGCGCCAGGTCCCGCAAGCCGCCACCCGACCTCCGTGAGGAGCCCGTCGACGTCGTCGATGCCCGTGAGGGCGTCGAGGACGCGGCGGTGCGCCGCGAGACCGGCGAGGAGCTGGCGGGGCTGCTCGCGCTGCTGCCGGACGAGCAGCGCGCCGCGGTGGTGCTCCGGCACGTCGCCGACCTGCCGGTCAGCGAGATCGCCACGATGCTGCGGATCCCGCAGGGCACGGTCAAGTCACACGTGTCGCGCGGGCTGAAGCGGCTGCGCGCGCTAGGAGGTGCCCGATGAACCAGGATCCCCTGCTCGACGAACTCGCCGGCCTGGCCGTGGAGGCGCCCGCGGGGCTGCTCGACCGGATCGCGGCGCGCTGGACGGTGCTGCCGAGCCCGATCGGGGAGCTGTCCGTGGCCTGGACCGGGCAGGGCGTGGCCTACGTGCACCACGGCGACGGGTTCGCCGCGGCCTTCCGGTCACGGTTCGGCCGGCCGCTGGTGGCCGCCGCGAGGCCGCCGGCGGGGCTGGGGCCCGCGCTGCGCACCGGGCGGCTGTCGGGGCTGCCGCTCGACCTGGGAGGGCTGGGCGGCTTCCAGAGGGACGTGCTGCGGGCCGTCCAGGAGATCCCGCGCGGCGAGGTCAGGCCGTACGCGTGGATCGCGGCCCGTGCCGGCCGGCCCAGGGCGGTGCGCGCGGTCGGCACGGCGCTCGCCCGCAACCCCGTGCCGTTGCTCATCCCCTGCCACCGGGTGACGCGCTCGGACGGGGTCGTGGGCGAGTACGTCTTCGGTGCGGCGGCCAAGGAGCGGCTGCTGCTGGCCGAGGGCGTGGACCTGGGGCGGCTCGGCGGGCTGGCCAAGGAGCGGGTGTTCTACCTGGCCAGTGACACCACGGGCGTGGTGTGCTTCCCGACCTGCCACAACGCCCGGCGCATCACGGCCGCGCACCGGCACGGCTTCCGCACGCTCGACGCGGCCCGCACGGCCGGCTACCGCCCGTGCCGCACGTGCCGTCCGGACGCCCTGGCCGGCTGAGCGCCGGCGGGGCGGCCGGGGCGGGCTGAGGGCGGACTGGGGGCGGTTGGGCGCGGGCTGGGGCTGCGGCGAAGGGGGCAGGCCGCTACGATTCACCAGATGTCAGGTTCGTCTGGTGTGGCGGCACCACCCCGACCTGCGCCTTCACCGGCCCGGAAGCTGCCGTCGCCGTTCTCGCTGCCCGTGCACGCCCTTCGCCTGCTCGGGCGCTGCGTGCTGCCACTCGTGCTGTGGTTCGCGGCGGGGGAGGCCGTCCGCTTCGCGCTGCTGTACGGCGCCACCGAGGTGGCCTACGGCGACTTCCGGCAGGTCCGGCTGGTGGCCACGATCACGCTGCTCACCCTGGTCGTCCTGGCGGCGCTGACCGTGGTCACGGGCATGCTGCACACACTGCGCGGCGCCCTGTGGGAGATGCGCGCACGGACCGCCGAGGGCGCGGAGGACGAGCGGTTCTTCACCGCCCTGGACCGGGTCGCCCCCGCCTTCGCCGTGCTCTACATGGCCTGGGGCTTCCAGACGGAGGACGCCCGCGACCTCCAGCAGATGGACCTGTTCCACCACTTCTACGACATGACCGACGCCGCGTTCTTCGGCGAGAAGTCGAGCGTCGGCCGCAGCCTCCTCGACCTCGACTGGCGGGTGTCGGTCGGCACGATGGTGGTCGCGTTCGGGCTGAAGACGCTGTTCGCCCGGCTGGTGGAGAAGGGCGGCGGGCGTTTCTACGGCTTCGCCGCCGCGTTCTCCGAGTTCGCGTTCGTCTTCTACGGGCTCAACGCCACCGTGGCCGTCGCGGACGCGCGGTCGGAGTGGGTGGACCACCGCACCGTGGTCGTCGGCACCGAGAGCCTCTGGACGAAGGCGCAGGACGCCGTGCCCGTCCTGAAGGCCGTCACGACCTGGTTCGGCGACGTGTGGCCGTTCCTCCTCGACTCCATCGCCATCCCGCTGGCCTGGCTGACCGTGGCGATGCTGGTGTTCGGCGCGTACGCCGACGACACCCGCACCATGGTCAGGGGGACCCGGTTCGAGCGCGGCATCGACCGCCTGGAGAGCAGCCACGACCTGACGAAGCGGTCGTTCGAGCGGGTCACCGGCGGGTTCCAGGAGCGCTGGGTGCCGCTGGTCAACTCCCTGCGACTGGTGATCAGGGGCGGGGCGCCGCTGTTCGGCATGATGTGCCTGTGCTACGTGGCCGTCGCGGTGGGCGCGCAGTACGCCGACCGCGCGGTCCGCACGCTCGTCGGGTCGGAGGTGGAGTGGGCGTGGGCCTACCTGGAGCCGCCGCTCTCCTTCGGCCGCGACCTGCTGGTGACCGTGGTCACCATGGCGCTGCTGGCCGCCACCTTCGACCTCGCCGCCACCCGGGCCCGCCTGCGCGGACAGGCGTTCACGACGGAGTGAGCCGCTAGCGCCGGAACCGCAGCACGTCCACGTCCGGCTTGGACGTCCTCCGCTTGAACAGGTCCTTGGTCGGCGTGTCGGCGCGGTAGCCGCTGGGCCGGAACGACAGCTCCACCTCGCCGGCCACCCCGGCGGGCACCACGGCGAGCCCCTCCAGCGCGTACTCCTTGCCGACCTCCAGCCGGTCGGTCGGCCGGTCGCCCGCCGCGAGCTCCACGACCCAGGTGCGGCCCGCGCGGTCCTGGAGCCGCACCTCGTCCGGCTTCGCGGTCATGGTGGCGCTCCCGGGGTCCACGACCTTCTCCGAGATGTCCACCTTGAGCCAGGCGACGCTGTCGCCGTGCTTGCTGCCCGGCGGGGCCTCGGTGGGCGCGAGCGACGCCTTCCACTCGATGCCGTACACGGTGCCGGCCTGCCCGGGCGCCACCGGCACGAGGCGCGTCTCCGTGGACGCGACCTTCTCGTAGAACAGGTAGCCGTCGTACGTGGTCGCGCCCACCGCCACGGCGACGCTCACCAGCGCGGCGGCGGCCACCAGCAGGAGCCGGCCGCGCCTCCGGGGACGCGACGCGGCCTCCTGGGGCGGGCCCTCCGGGGACGGGGCCTCCCGGGGCGGCGCCGGAGGGAGGCGAGGCGGAGGAGGAGGCGGGAGGGGCAGGCTGTCCGGTACGGCCGGCAGCGGCTGGGTGACCCCCTCGACGGGCTCGGGCGGCACCGGCGGCCACACCTGCCGGTCGGGCCAGATCCGCGACCCCGACCCGGGCCTCGGCCGCGCGGGCCGCAGCCCGCCTCCCTGACCGGGCGGGGCAGGCCGCGGCGGCATCCCCTGGGGCGGCATCCCCTGGGGCGGCGGTCCCTGGCCGTTCCGGGCCGCCCCGTTGGCGGGGCGGGGGTTGCGGGGCGCGAACCAGTCGCGGTCGTCTGCGCTCATGTGCCCGATCACTTCTTGACGAGGGAGTAGACGTCCTGGGGCTTGGCGGCGAGGTCGCGGGCGGCCTTCTCGTCGAGCCCCAGGTCGATCTCCACTTCCGGCTGGTACGGCTCGACCACGACCGACGGCGGCAGCCCGAACACCACCTTGGCCCCCGGCAGCGCCGAGGCGGGCACCTCGAAGAAGTACCGCCCGGTGACCCAGATGTCCGGCTGCACCCAGGTGGCGGCCATCGTGAGCGTGCCGTCCACCCGGTCGGTGGCGTCGAAGCGGTGGCCGTCGGCGGTCAGCAGCGTGGGCTGGCCGAGGTGGTACGGCTTGAGGCTGGACTTGGCGGCGGCGTTGACGACGAGGAACAGGTTGTCCGTCTCGACGGTCTCGGTGCTGCGGGTCTGGATCGCCCTGGCGACGGTGAAGGAGTCGAGCCGAACGTGGAAGCGCCGGGCGTCCACGTCCTGCCCCTTGTCGCCCGTGTACGTCAGCGGGGCCCCGGTGTCGTTCTCCGTCAGCGCGAGGGTCTGCAGGCCCACGGCGCCGCCGGCGAGGAGCAGGCCGAGCAGCGTGTTGAGCGCCCGCGAGCCGCCCCGCCCGGAGCCGGTGCGGCGGGCGCCCCGGCCGTCCGAGGCCGCCGCGCGGGGCTGGACGGCCGTCATGCCGTGGCGTCTTCCTGGACGGGCAGGGTCACCTGCGCCTTGACCTCGGGGACGAGCTTGTCCCCCTCGTCCTGGGTGATCATCGTCCACCTCTCGGACGGGTCGTTGAACCCGGCCACGTACTCGTACGAGCCCACGTCCAGCGTGACCTTCTCCGGCGGCTTCCGGCCATCCTTGAGCTGGTACCGGACGATGACCGTGGTCTTGATCCCCGGGTGGAGCTGCCCGGTCTCGCCGCCCTTGGCCAGGGCGAAGGCGAACGGCCCGGAGTCGGCCGGGAAGGGCGGGCTGATCTTGACCAGCGAGCTGCCGAACGAGTCGCCGTAGCCGGCGTTCTCCTGGCTCGGGGGCACGCCGACGGAGGCGGTGTCGTCGCCGCGGTTGGTCACCTCGAAGACCAGCTCCACGAACCGCTTGTCCTGGTCGAACTGCGTCTGGGCCTTCTCCAGCCGCACCCGCGACTCGACGAAGCGGGTGGCGAACCGGCCCTGGTCGAGCACGGCGCCCTTGCCGAGCTGGGGAGGGGCGTCCGGAGCCTCGCTGAGGCCGCCCGCGAGGGCGGTGACGCCGAGGGCCGTGACCAGCACCAGGGCCACCGCCGGCACCACGACCGGGCGCCTGGGCCTGCCGCTGCCGCCGGAGGGTTCGGTCATGGGTAAGGATGGTAATAGGTCACGCTTGTCCCATCCGCCGCTATCCTCCCAACGGGCCGGTCCAATTGCCGAGAACCCTGCCGTAGAAGGGGTTCTAGCTCATACGCTGTCACGGAGCGGGCGGGACAAGCCTCTACTACTAACGACATATCGCGGCCGGAGGGTCACGTGGTGGACGTGCATCCTGAGCATGCGCAGCTCCAGGCGGACCGCATCTACCTGGGCTGGCAGTACATCCTGCTGCACCCGGACCCCGGTCCGCCACCGAAACGCCCCTCGCCGGCCGAGGAGCCGCCGCCCGCGCGCCCCGACCCCGACGTGGCCCGCCGCAAGCGCATGCAGGAGGACATGCTCAACCGGCCGGTACGGGTCTTCCGGCTGTTCATGGTCGTGCTGACGCTGCTCATCCTCGCGCTGGCCGTGGCCGGCCTCCTCCAGTGGAAGTTCGCGTTGCTCGGCCTGGTCGCGGCCTGCGGCGTGGCGATCATCTGCAGCTACGCGCTCGTCCAGGGCGACCGGGCGGTCCGCTACCGGATCAGCGAGCAGCAGGCCCGCGATGACCGCCGGCGACAGGAACGTGACAAAGAGCTGTTCCGCGCCCAGGAGGAGCACGCCCAGCGCTACCGCGAATGGCAGCGGCTCAAGGAGCGCCATGACCGCCAGCTGAGCTGGTACGCCGTCGCCGTGCCCGACGAGATCGACCGCATCGACGTCGCCGGTGGCACGCTGCCCGGCTGGTCGGCGCTCGTCACCCTGCTCGGCGCCACCCGCCTCTACAGCGGCGGCCATCTGACCGTGCTCGACCTGTCCGAGGGCGCCATCGCCAAGGACCTCGTCGAGCTGGCCCGCCGGGGCGGCGACGACCCCCTGGTCTGGGTGCTGCCCGTGGACCTGCCCCGCCTCGACCTGGGGGCCACCCTCAAGCCCGAGGCGTTCGCGGACGTGCTCGCCCACGTCGTCAGCGTCAGCGAGGAGCACCGCACCACCCGCGACCTCAGCTTCGACAACGCCATCCTGGAGCGCGTCCTGGAGGTCCTGGGCGAGAACGCCACGATCAGCCAGGTCACCGCCGCGCTGCGGGCCCTGGCCCAGGTCGGCGACCCGCGCGACGACCTCAGGTACGGGCTGATCACCGCGACCCAGCTCGAACGCATCGGCACGCTGTTCGGGCGCGGCGTCAGCGACCGCGTCGTCATCGAGCGGGCCTGGGCGCTGGAGTCACAGCTGCGCAAGCTGGAGACGCTGGGCACGGAGGCCGTGCGGCTGCCGCCCGCCCGGCTGCGGGTGGTCAGCATGGACCGGCAGGCCGGCGTTTTCGGCAACCGGGTGCTCGGCACGTACGTGGCGACCGCGCTCACCCACATCCTGCGGCAGTCGCCCGCCTCCGACCGGCCCTGGTATCACACGATCATCGTCGCGGGGGCCGACAAGCTCCGCGGTGACGTGCTCGACCGGCTCATGGACGCCTGCGAGACCTCCCGTACGGGGCTCGTGCTGACGTACCGGTCGCTGACGCCGCCCGTGCGGGAGCGGCTGGGGCGCGGCCACGCCGCGGTCGCGTTCATGCGTCTCGGCAACGCCGAGGACGCCCGGGTGGCGAGCGAGCACGTCGGCACCGAGCACCGGCTGGAGCTGGCCCAGCTCACCGAGACGATCAGCGAGTCGCTGCCCGGGGTGGACGGCGGCTACACCTCCACGATCGCCGAGGTCGAGGGCCGGCACGAGGAGCACGGCGACAGCGCCACCGACCTGGCCGAGGACATCACCGAGTCCACCGAGTGGGGCCGCACGACCGGCAAGATCGGCGAGAAGGAGCGGGTGCTCCAGCGCTCCCGGGAGTTCCTCGTCGAGCCGCACCAGCTCCAGCAGCTCCCCACCACCTCCGTCATCGTCACCGACGCCACCGCGCAGGGCCGGCGGGTCCGCCTCGCCGACGCCAACCCGGCCATCCTGACCTTCCCCAAGACGACGCTCGGCGAGCTGGACGACGTGCGCGACGCCGTGCTGGCCCTCGACGGCGAGCCGGGGACCGGGGAGGGGCACCAGGAGGCCGGGCAGGAAGGCCGGCAGGGGAAGCCGCAGCGCGGCGCCGGGCGGCCGAGCGAGCACGCGGGGACGCCCGGACGCGACGCCTCCGAACCGCCGCCGAACCTCGGTCCGCCCCCGCCACGCCTCGACTGGCGCAAGGGCAGGCAATGAGATGGTCAATGTCAAGGCGACGGGCTGACGGTCGGCCGATTTTACTAAGAGCCGTCTGTGGGGGGATGCAATGCAGCCGAGTGTTTCGCTGAGCGGGCCGTGGTATCGGATCCAGTCCATCGCCGCACCCTCACGAAGCTCGTCGGCGGAGTGGGACTTCGTCACCGTGCTTCCCGCCGTGCTGTCCGCCGCCCAGCGGGACCGGCCGTTCGCCATCGGATGGCTCTCCCGCGGCTCCGGCGCGCCCCTGGAGCTCATCACGAACGCGGGCCCGCTGTCGCCGCCCCGGCAGCCGCGCCGCGCCACCGACACCCCGGAGGCGCCGACAGGGCCGCAGCCGCTGCTGTTCCCCGGCGGGGCGCGCGGGGTCCAGCTCGGCGAGGAGTACCTGGCCGACCTCGCCGACCTGGTGTGGACGCCGTGTCCGGGCCGGCAGGCGCCGCCGCTGGGCGGACGCCGGGAGTTCGACCCCGACGAGCTGAAGCGGCCCACGCTGTTCGAGTCGACGCTGATCACGCTCATGTCGCGGCCGTTCGCCTGGCTGGTCGTGGCGGAGCCGACCGGCCTGCTCGACGCCGAGGTGGCCCACCTGCGCACCCAGCTCAACGTGCTGCGCCAGTACGGCGACGCCTCCGAGCGCTCCCGCTTCGACGCCGAGCGGGCCGAGCGGCGCATGCAGGAGCTGGACGCGTTCCGCGAGGCCGGGCTGTGGAACGTCCGGGTGCTGGCCGGCGGCGCGACGGCCGAGGAGCTGCGGCAGATCGCGCCCGTCCTCGTCGGCTCCGTCGAGATGAGCCACCACCCCTACCGGCTGCGCAGCGCCCAGGGGGCCGTCCACACGCTGGCCGAGGCGCTGGCCATCACCATGCAGGACCCCGCCGACGGGGCCGCCGCGCCGTTCGCCGCCACGGCCGGGGCACTCGCCGCGCTGGCCGGGCTGCCCAGGCGCGAGGTGCCCGGCGTGCGGGTGCTCGACTCGGGCTTCTTCGACGTGACGTCCGAGGCCGACGGCGGGGAGCTGGAGCTGGGCGAGATCCTCGACGGGCAGGACCGGGGGGTCGGCTCGTTCCGGGTGCCGCTGGCCACGCTGAACCGGCACGCGTTCGTCACCGGCGCCACCGGCTCGGGCAAGTCGCAGACCGTCCGGCACCTGCTGGAGCAGCTCAGCGGGGCCCGCATCCCCTGGCTCGCGATCGAGCCCGCCAAGTCGGAGTACGCCGCCATGGCCGGCCGCGTCGAGCAGTTCGGGCCCGTCACCGTGATCAACCCGTCGGCGCCCGCCGGCGTGCCGTTCAGCATCAACCCCCTCGAACCCGAGCCCGGCTACCCCGTCCAGGCGCACATCGACATGGTCAGGGCGCTGTTCATGGCCGCCTTCGACGCCGAGGAGCCGTTCCCGCAGATCATGTCGCTGGCGTTGCAGCGCGTCTACGAGGCCACCGGCTGGGACGTCGTGACCGGCGGCGCCGTGCCCGGCTCCAAGGTGCCGCCCAGCGTGCCGACCCTGGAGCTGCTCCAGCAGCACGCGATGGACGTGATCAAGGAGATCGGCTACGGCCGCGAGGTCCAGGCCGACGTCGAGGGCTTCATCTCGCTGCGGCTGCGCTCGCTGCGCGTCGGCTCGGCCGGGCGCTTCTTCGAGGGCGGCCACCCGGCCGACATCGGCGGTCTGCTCCGGCGCAACGTGGTGCTCGCCATCGAGGACGTGGCCAACGACGAGGACAAGGCGTTCCTCATGGGCACGCTCATCATCCGCATCGTGGAGCACCTGCGGATGCGCGCCCGGCAGGAGAAGTCCACCGGGCTGCGCCACGTCATCGTCATCGAGGAGGCGCACCGGCTGCTGCGCGACCGCGGCGCCGGCCGGGCCGCCACGCACGCCGTGGAGCTGCTGGCCGGCATGCTGGCCGAGATCAGGGCGTACGGCGAGGGCATCGTCGTGGCCGAGCAGATCCCCACCAAGCTCGTCGCCGACGTGGTCAAGAACACCGCCCTCAAGGTCGTCCACCGGCTCCCGGCCGAGGACGACAGGCAGCTCGTCGGCGCCGCCATGAACCTCAGCGAGGAGCAGTCCCGCCAGGTCGTCTCGCTCCAGCCGGGCTCCGCGGCCGTGTTCGCCGACGGCATGGACCGGCCGCTGCGCGTGCGGGTGCCGCTCGGCGAGTCGCGCGAGCGGCTGGTTGCGAGCCCGCCCCCGCCGATACGGGGACGCCGGTCGGCCGCGTGCGGCAGCCAGTGCCGTACCGGGCAGGCGTGCACGCTCGTCGAGCTGCGCGAGGCCGACGTGCTGGCCGACGCGCCCGACTGGGCGTGGCTGCGCGTGTGGTGCGACACGGTCGTGCTCGCGTTCGTGACGAACCGCCCGATGCCCGGCGTGCCGCGCGCGCTCGCCGCCGCCTGGTCGGAGCTGCCGGTGCGGCGCGGCGAGTGCCTGCTCGCCACGCTGGTCGAGCGGTCGGTGCGGCGGCGCGCCTGGTCGCTGCGGAGCTGGCTCGACCCCGCCCTGCTCACGGAGAAGGCCGCGGAGCGCGCCACGCGGTTGCTCGCCGCGCTGGACCGGGGCGGCGAGCGTCCCGGCACGGCGTGGGTGATCCCGCAGGTGCGCTGGCTGCACGAGGTGGACCGCCTCTTCCCGTACGGCCGGCCCGCGCCGGACCTGCGCAGCCCGGCGCCGCCCATGGAGTACGCCCTGTTCGGCGACACGCCCGGCGGCACGTCCCGTGACACATTCCCCGGGACGCCCAACGGGACGCCTGCCGGCACGCCCAGGGACACGCCCGACGGAGTCGCCGGGAACCCCGCCGCGAGAGCCTCGGCGGTGGCCACCGCGGTGGCCGGCGCGGTGGCCGCCGTCCCGGGCGCCGCCGCCCCGCACGGCGAGCTGCTGGGCCACCGCGCCAAGGCGCTGCGCCACCACCCCCTGTCCATGGCCATCGAGCACAACAGGGCCCTGGCCTGGCGGGTCATCCTCGGCGACGACGAGAACGAGGGTTTCCAGCGCGACATCATGAACGTCGCGATCGGCATGGAGCCCGCCGCCCGGCTGCGGCACGTGGGCCAGACCATGGGAGCCGGGTGGCTGGAAGGCGTGCTGTCCTGGCCGGGCCGCTTCGTGCTGCCGTTCGACCACGGAGGCGTGCCCGAGCTGCCCTTCGCCGGCACGCCCTAGCCGTGACTCGCCGGACACGCCTCGCGCTCGCGGCTGTCCGGCTCCGGCCGCGCCGGGCCGCGTTTTCGCGTGCGTATCCAGACCAACGGCCGACGCGGACTAGGATTCTGTGCCATGACCCAGCTTCCACTGCGGGCCCAGCTCGCGAGCGCCCTGGGCCGCAGCGCCGCCACGCTGTCCAGGATGACCGGGCGCGGTGACGGCTCGGTGATCGGCGGCCGGGTGGGCCTCATGCTCGAGCCCGACCTTCTCCGCAAGCTGGCCCGCGACCGCAAGCTCGCCCTGGTCAGCGCCACCAACGGCAAGACGACCACCACCCGGCTGATCACCTCCGCGCTGCTGGAGATGGGCGAGGTCGCCACCAACGTGTACGGCGCCAACATGCCGGCCGGCCACGTCTCGGCGCTGTCGCAGCACAAGGACGCTCCCTACGGCGTGCTGGAGGTGGACGAGAAGTACCTCCCCGAGGTCCTCGACACCACGGGCGCCAGCGTGGTGTGCCTGATGAACCTCAGCCGCGACCAGATGGACCGCGCGGCCGAGATCTGGCTGCTGGCCCAGAAGTGGCGGCGGGCGCTGTCCGGCAAGCCCACCCACGTCATCGCCAACTGCGACGACCCCCTCGTCACCTGGGGCGCCTCCACGGCCGCCAAGGTCACCTGGGTCGCGGGCGGACAGCGGTGGAAGGAGGACTCGTGGTGCTGCCCCGAGTGCGGCGGCCCCCTGGACCGCAAGGACGCCGACTGGGCCTGCCGCGAGTGCACCTTCCACCGGCCGGAGCCGCAGTGGATCCTCGACGACGACGCGGTCGTCGACCCGCGCGGGCAGCGGTGGCTGCTCGACATCCAGCTTCCCGGCCTGGCCAACCGCTCCAACGCGGTCATGGCGCTGGCGGTGGCCGAGGCGTTCGACCTGCCGGTCGAGCGGGCGCTGCCCCGGCTGCGCGAGGTCACCTCGGTCGCCGGCCGCTACACCACGGTCGAGCGTGAGGGCCGCCAGGCGCGGCTGTTGCTGGCCAAGAACCCGGCGGGCTGGCTGGAGGCGTTCGACGTCGCCGACCCGCAGCTGCCGATCATCCTGTCGGTCAACGCCCAGGGCCCCGACGGGCGCGACACGTCCTGGCTGTGGGACGTCGACTACCGCGTGCTGCGCGGCCGGCCGGTGTTCGTCACCGGTGAGCGCCGCCTCGACCTGGCGCTCCGGCTGGACGTGGCGGACGTGCCGTTCGCGGTGTGCGAGACGTTCTCCGAGGCGCTCGCCATGCAGCCGCCCGGCCGCGTCGACGTGATCGCCAACTACACCGCCTTCCAGCAGATCCGATCGGAGTTCGGCCGTGCCGTCTGACAGCGCCCTGCGCATCGTCTGGATCTACCCCGACCTGCTGAGCACGTACGGCGACCAGGGCAACGTGCTGGTCCTGGAGCAGCGCGCGCAGCGGCGCGGCATCGAGACCGAGACCGTGCACGTGCGCTCGGCCGACCCGGTGCCGGAGACGGGCGACATCTACCTCATCGGCGGCGGCGAGGACCGCCCGCAGATCCTCGCGGCCGCGCGCCTGCGCCGCGACGGCGGCCTGCACCGCGCCGTCAACCGGGGCGCCACGCTGCTGGCGGTGTGCGCCGGCTACCAGATCATGGGCAGCACGTTCGGCGGCGAGGAAGGGCAGCCGGTCGACGGGCTCGGCATCCTCGACATCGCCAGCGTCCGCGGCCCGGCCCGCGCCGTGGGCGAGCTGGTGGCCGAGGTCGACGCCGGGCTCGGCCTGCCGACGCTGACGGGCTTCGAGAACCACATGGGCGTCACCCGGCTCGGCCCCGGCGTCAAGCCGCTGTCGCGCACGGTCAAGGGCGTGGGCAACGGCGACGGCTTCGAGGGCTGCTACGCGGGCCACGTCGTCGGCACCTACCTGCACGGCCCGGCACTGGCCCGCAACCCGGCGCTGGCCGACCTGCTGCTCTCCTGGCGGGTCGGCGGCCAGCTCGCCCCGCTCGACGACACCCGCTACGAACAGCTCCGCCAGGAGCGGCTCAACACGGTCCTCGCCGCCGGCTGACCCGTCCAGCGCGGGCCGCCGGAAGGAGTCCTGGAACCGGGCTAGTACACCAGCGCCTGGGCGCCCTCGGCGACGGCTTCCTCCACGAAGGTGGGCGCGCCCGCGATGCGGACACCCTCGATGAGGTCGTCGACCGTGATGTCGCGCCGGGCCGCGCACTGCGTGCAGACCGTGACCCGCCCGCCCGCGAGGACGGCGTCCAGCAGGTCCGTCAACGGAGCCGCGTGGGGCAGGCCGAACTCCTTGGCCCGCCCCGGGAGCGCGAACCAGGAGGACTCGCCGGTCAGCCACAGGGAGACCGGAACTCCGCTCGCCAGCGCGGCGGCCGCGACCGTGAACGCCTGGTTGCAGCGCTCGGGCGCGTCGGCCCCGGCGGTCACCTTGATCACCAGTGATCGTGCCATGCCCGCCACACTAACGCCCGCGCCCGCACGCGCGGCCACTAGGGTTGGGGGACATGGAAGAACCTGAGATGCATCCCGATCTGGAGCCGATCGCCTTTCTCATCGGCAGGTGGGAAGGCGCGGGTGTCGGGGGCTATCCGACGATCGACAGCTTCAACTTCGGCCAGGAGATCGAGTTCGGCCACAACGGCAAGCCGTTCCTGTCGTACGTGAGCCGGACCTGGCTGCTCGACCAGGACGGCAACCGGGTCAGGCCGCTCGCCACCGAGTCCGGATACTGGCGCCCGCAACCGAACCGGCAGGTCGAGGTGGTGCTCGCCCACCCCACCGGGGTGGTGGAGATCTACGTCGGCGAGGTCGTCTTCCACAAGATCGAGCTGCAGACCGACGTGGTGGCGCGCACCGTGACGGCCAAGGAGTACACCGCGGGGCGGCGTCTGTACGGGCTGGTCAAGGGCAACCTGATGTGGGCCTACGACATGGCGGCGATGGGGCACCCGCTCACGTCGCACATGTCGGCCGAGCTGAAGAAGGTGGCATGAGCGGCGGTCCGTTCACCGCGGAGGCGGTCGAGGCGATCAAGCGCCACATGAACGACGACCACGGCGACGACGCGCTGCTCATCGTGCGCGCGCTCGGCGGCCGGCCGGAGGCGAGCCGCGCGGTGACGAGCGGTGTCGACGGCGAGGCGATCGAGTTCACGGTCGACGGCGGCGAGCGGGTGCGCGTGCCGTGGCGCGAGCCGCTGACCGAGCGGGCGCAGGTGCGCACGGCCGTGGTGGAGCTCTACCGGCGGGCGTGCGAGGAGCTGGGCGCGGAGCCGCGCGGCGAGCACTGAACCCGGCCGGGAGGGACATGAAAAAAGGGCCCCCGGGCGTGCTCCGCTCCAGGTCGAGCGGGCTGGATGGACCATGGACGGGATGGGATTCCCGCCCTCCAGCCGCCGGGGGCCCCGGTGGTTGCCTCGTATTCGCCGAACGGCGCGAGACGGGGCGTCCGCGTCGTCAGCGGACAACCACCTCGCTAGCCCAACTATGAATCACCATTGTTTGGACCACCTCCTTTCCGCGTACTCACGAAGTTATGCGGTCCTCCGCGAGGAGGGCAAGCGATTAAAGCTGCGGCCGTAGACTCGGGGCATGACCGAGACGCAGTGGCACGAGGAGCTCCGCGCCAAGGGTTACCGGGTGACTCCCCAGCGGCAGCTGGTGCTGGAGGCGGTCAAGTCGCTGGAGCACGCCACCCCGGAGGAGATCTGCGCCAAGGTCCGGGAGACGGCGCGCGGCGTCAACATCTCCACCGTCTACCGCACGCTTGAGCTCCTGGAGGAGCTGGGCATGGTGACGCACACCCATCTCGGGCACGGCGCGCCGACCTACCACCTGGCGGCCGAGGCGGACCACGTCCACCTGGTGTGCCGGGGCTGCGGTGAGGTGATCGAGGTGCGGCCGGAGCTGGCGGAGGGGCTAGTGCGGGGGCTCGACGAGGAGCTGGGGTTCGCCGCGGACGTTCATCACCTGACGGTGTTCGGGCGCTGCCGCCGCTGCCGCTGACGGTTCGGCCAGCGGATAATCTGGACGGCATGCGTAGCCCTCTGCTGGACCTTCACGGAGCCGTCGCCGCCGAGGCCCCGGACGCCGACGTCGCCGCCCACTACGGTGACCTGTTCGCCGAGCAGCGCGCGCTGGTGCGGGGCGAGGCCGTGGTCGACCGCAGCAACCGCGAGGTGGTGCGGATCTCCGGCGCCGACCGGCTGAAGTGGCTCAACGACCTGACCTCGCAGAAGCTCGACACCCTGGTGCCCGGTCAGTGGACCCGGACGCTCGACCTCGACCTGCAGGGCCACATCCTTCACCACCTGACGCTGGTCGACGACGGCGAGAGCGTGCTGGCGCACGTCGAGCCGGGCACCGCCGACAGCCTGGTGGGCTACCTCGACCGGATGCGGTTCATGCTGCGGGTGGAGGTGTCGCGGGCCGACGACCTCGCGGTGCTGTCCACGGCCACCGAGGACTTCCTGGTGCCCCGCAGCGAGCTGCCGGAGCACCTGGGCCGGCCGCTGGCGGGGCTGTGGGCGTACGAGGCGCTGCGGATCGAGCGGTTCGAGCCGCGGCTGGGCTTCGAGACGGACCACAGGACGATCCCGCACGAGATCGGCCTCATCGGCACCGCCGTGCAGCTCGGCAAGGGCTGCTACCGCGG
Source organism: Nonomuraea sp. NPDC005501 (assembly GCF_040605905.1). Lineage (NCBI taxonomy): Bacteria > Bacillati > Actinomycetota > Actinomycetes > Streptosporangiales > Streptosporangiaceae > Nonomuraea > Nonomuraea sp. NPDC005501. Next base: position 126,219 of record NZ_JBEXDT010000002.1, read on the forward strand.
TCAGGAGACGGTGGCCCGGGTCCACAACCTCGGGCACCCGCCGCGGCGGCTGGTGTTCCTGCACCTGGACGGCAGCGTCGACACGCTGCCGCCGCACGGGGCGCCGGTGATCTTCGAGAGCCAGGAGGTGGGCACGGTCGGCTCGTCCGCGCGCCACCACGAGCTCGGGCCGATCGCGCTGGCGGTGGTCAAGCGCACGGTGCCGGTGGACGCGCCGCTGCTCGCGGGCGGCGTCGCCGCGTCACAGGAGGTCGTCGTCCCCCCGGACGCGGGCCGCAACGTGCAGATCGATCCGGCGCTCAGGCGTCGTGTTCGATAGACCCTTTTCTGCCACGGCGCAGCTATCTGCCACGGCGCAGCTTTCCGTTAGGGCACAGCTATCTGTTACGGCACGGCCAAGGAAGGCGCCACCCGCCGCACGGGGCTGAGGGCCTCCAGGGGAACGGCCGCTGACCGGGTGACGGCGGGCCGCCGTCACGTGCGCATCCTGGGCCGTCGCAGCCGATCATGGCTTGGCCACGTCCATGCGCCTGCATGAGGCGGCGGTGCAGGGTCAGCGGGTCGCGTCGGGCATGCGGACCGTCACCCAGGGATGCGGCTGCACCAGCCACTCGCTGGTCAGCCGCGCCCCGGCGGTGCGGTCGATCACCGCGAGGCAGGCGGCCTGCCAGTCGTAGTCGGCGCGGTCATCGAAGTCGTCCTCGTCCTCGTCGAGGTCCTCGGGCGCGGGCTCGGCGAAGAAGTCCGTCATCGCCTGCAGCTCGGGCCATCGGGCCAGGCCGGCATGGTGTTCCTGCCGCCCGGGGAAGAGCGCGTCGATCGCCAGGACGTGCTCGCCTCCGGCCGCGAAGCTCAGCCGATTGTTGGCGTTGACGTTCCACCAGGCGCTGTAGACGCGCGCTCCCTCACTGAGCCGCCGGAGCGCCGCGGGGGTTGCCCCGAGGTAGTCCCACTCGAAGAGAACGGTGGTCGAGCCGCACCGGTCGACGAGTACGGGGTAGGCGTCGTGTTCGGGCGGCCCGATGGCTTCGAGCGGCATCGGCGCGTGCAGCCGGTAGGGCGTGTTCCCAGCGAGCCGGGTGGCGATCTGGTCCAGGGTGAGCGCTCGCCCGTCGTCGGGGACCACCGCCGTCCAGCACATGCCCACGCCGAGCCACTGCGTGCTGCTCATCAGCCGCCGGTAGTGCTCGCGCAGGTCGGCGGTCGGCGGCTGTCCGGTGGTCAAGCAGGGCTCCTTCGCTGGGCGGGAACAGATCGTGAAGATCATCCCAGAGGCGCGGCGGAGTGCAGGTGTCCGCGACTCCGGGTGCCGCGCCTTCTCACCGACGTCTCCGGCCGGTGGAGGCTGCGGGTCACAGGGTACCGGCGGTGATGTCGCCGTTGGAGGTGGTGGCGTGGATGTCGAGTTCGGCGGTGCCGTCGTTCTTGAGGGCGTTGCTGATGCGGCCGTTGGAGGTGCCGGCGTCCAGGGCGGCCGAGACGCCGGTGGCGGCGTTGATCGTGATGTCGCCGGACTGGGTGCGGAGCACGACCTTGCCGCCGGTGGCCTCGGCGATCCGGATGTCGCCTCTTGCGGTGCTGATCTCCGCGGGGCCGCCCAGGCGGCCGACCTCGACATCGCCGTCGGTCGCGGTGAGGCGGAGGCTCGCGGCCTCGTCGATGGTGATCTGGTGGTAGGCGCCTTCGAAGGCGACGTCGCCGAGGCGCCCGACGGTCCGGAGCTCGGCGCTGGCCGTCTTCGCGTCGACCTGGGAGCCGGCGGGCAGTTTGATCGTCACCTCGATGGCTCCGGTGGGGCCGAGGTACTGGTTCTTCGCCGCGGCGGTCTCGATCCGCAGGACGCCGTCGGCGTACTCGACCGTGGTGTGCTCGGCGGCCTTGACGTCGCGGGTCTTGGAGGTGCTGGCGGGCAGGACCTCGACGGTGGTGTCGGCCCGGTCGGCGGCGATGAGCTGGACGCGTCCGGCGGGGATGTGGAGGACGGCGGTGATCGGGGCGGAGGTGTCGAACTTCTGCATCATGTGCTCCTTGTGCTGTGTTCTTTCGATGTCCACCATCGCCGACCGCTCTGATACCGGGCCGTCGCCGTCCTGACACGGCCGCTGACATACGGCGGGATGCAGCACCGGCCCGCGCCAGTGGTGCGGGCCGCCGTCACGTGCGTGTCCTGGGCCGTCGCCGGGGTGACGACCGGGACCCGGCCGTCAGGCGTCAGACGTCGACGATCAGCGTGATGGGGCCGTCGTTGACCAGGGAGACCTTCATGTCGGCACCGAAGCTGCCCGTCTCCACGTGGGCTCCGAGAGCCCTCAGCTCCTCCACCACGGCCTCCACCAGCGGCTCGGCCACGGGTCCCGGGGCGGCGGCCTGCCAGGTGGGTCGCCGGCCCTTGCGCGCGTCGCCGTACAGGGTGAACTGGCTGATGACCAGGAGCGGCGCCGACACGTCGGAGCAGGACTTCTCGCCGTGCAGGACGCGCAGCCCCCACAGCTTGGCGGCGAGCCTGCGGGCCTCGGCGGCCGTGTCGGTGTGCGTGACGCCGACCAGCACCATGAGGCCGGGCTCGTCGATGGCCCCGATCGTCTGCCCGTCCACCGCCACGGAAGCCGACGTCACCCGCTGTACCACTGCTCGCATGGGATCCCATTCTGGCGTAGGACGGGCGCTTCGTAGACTCATGGCCGGAAAGGGGCGCGAAATGTCGCTGGTGGTAGAGGTTGTCCGGTCTGGGTTCGTCGAGTCGAGGCATCATGCGCGGATGCTGGCCGTCGGCGCGGACGGCGGCCCGGTGGAGGCGCACGGCGCGGTGCACGTGCCGGCGTCGCCGCGCTCGTCGATGAAGCCCCTCCAGGTGCTCGGCATGCTGCGCAGCGGGCTCGACCTGGCGGGCGAGCTGCTGGCGCTGGCCTGCGCCTCGCACGCCGGCGAGCCGTTCCACGTGGAGGGGGTACGGAAGATCCTCGCCGGGGCGGGCCTGGACGAGTCGGCGCTGCGGTGCCCGGAGGATCACCCCGAGGACCGGACGGTGTCCGAGCGGGCCCGCGTCTTCATGAACTGCTCGGGCAAGCACGCCGCCATGCTGGCCACCTGCGCGGCGAACGGCTGGCCGCTCGACACGTACCTGGAGGTCACCCACCCGCTCCAGCGGGCGATCCGCGCCACGGTGGAGGAGCTGACGGGGGAGCGGATGGCGGCCTCCGGCGTGGACGGCTGCGGCGCGCCGCTGTACTTCGTGTCGATGCTGGGGATGACGCGGGCCTTCCGGGCGTTCCCGCTGGGGGAGGCGGGGTCGTACGAGCGGCGGATCTTCGAGGCCGTGACCGCGTACCCGGAGTGGACGTCGGGCACCAGCCGGGTGGAGGTCTCGCTCATGCGCGCCGTGCCGGGGCTGATGCTGAAGTCGGGGGCGGAGGGGTTCGAGGTCTTCGTGTTCGAGGACGGCCGGGCGGGGGCGGTCAAGGTGGAGGACGGGGCGCAGCGGGCCCGCACGCCGGTGACGGTGGCGGCGCTGCGCTCGCTGGGCCTGGACGCGCCGGGCCTGCCCTCCTCGACGCCGGTGCTGGGCGGCGGCCGGGCCGTCGGCGAGCTGCGCCTGGCGTCCTCGCCGGCCTGACGACTCCAGCCGGTCCCGCGCCGGACGGCTCTCAGTCGGCCTCGGGCCAGTCCCAGGCGAGCTGGAAGAACAGGCCCAGGCGGTCGCTGACCGCGCGGATCTCGCTGATCCTCCCGTCGCGCACCGTGAAGATGAAGATCGCCTCGACGGCGAAGCTCTTCCCGGTCGGCTTCGGCATGCGCGGGTGGTGGCCGGTGTGCGTGCCTGTCATGAGCAGCCGCGCCACGACCCGGTCGCCCTCCTCGACGAGCTCGTTTCAGCCCCACCGACGCGCTCCATGTGATCACCACGCTGGCCACGTTCGTCATCGGGCAGGTGCTCGCGGAGGCCGGCCGGACGCCGGGACACGACGGGCCCGACCCCGAGCCGCGGTTCGACCCTGCGCGCCACCCCGTCGTCGGACAGGCGCTGGCGGCCGGGCTGGGCACCGCGCGGGACCACGAGGACCGCTTCACCTACGCCCTCGACGCGCTCCTGTCGGGGCTGGCCCCGCGATAGCGCCCGGAGGGTTTCCGCGGGCTCACAGGCGGGGGTGCGTGGCGTCGCGCAGGACGGCGGCGATCTCCAGCTGCCCCCTGACGACCGCGTGCTCGAACGCCGAGACCCCGTCCCGGTCGGTCCGGCGCGGGTCGGCCCCGGCCGCGAGCAGCAGCCGGACGATCTCCTGGTAGCCCTCCGAGCCGTCGCCCGCGATGACCGCCTTCAGCAGCGCCGTCCGGCCCACGTCGTCAGTGTGGTCCACGTCGGCGCCCGTCTCCAGCACCGCGCGCACGTAGCCGGTGTGGCCGCGCTCACAGGCCGTGATGAGCGCCGTGGCTCCGTTGCGGTCGCTGCTGTTCACATCGGGCCCGGCGCGCAGCAGCACGCGCAGCATGGCCACACTGCCCGTCACCCCGCTGACCAGCCATGGGGTGTCGCCCTGGAGGTCGGCCGCGCCGGGGTCGGCCCGCGCGGACACGAGGAGCTGCGCCACCTCGACGTGGTCGGCGGCGGCCGCCAGCAGCAGCGGGGTGCGGCCCCGGGCGTCGCGGGCCTCCAGATCGGCGCCCTCGGTCACGGCCTCGCGCACGGCGACGGGGTCGCCACTGGCCGCGGCTGTCAGCAGTTCCTCGTCGCGCACGCCTGATCCTTTCACGCCGGCGTCCGCCGGCCGCGGCAGGCCCGCCCGGAGCCGTCGGCGCGCCGTCCGTTCCCGCCGTCCACCGGGTCGCCTACCCTCCGGTACGCCCTCCGCACCCCGCTGACCAGGCGAATCGGAGGGAGAAGGCCGGCGGCGACCGGTCAGAGGGTGCGGAACTGGCGGGTCGCCGAGATGGCGCCCGAGGTGGTGGTCGTGAACGTGCGCATCGAGCCCGCGAACTTCGACAGGTCCCACTCCGCCGGCCCGTGGTACCAGTACAGGTTGTCGGCCTCCCGCCCGTTGCCCGTGACCGAGGCGACGATCCGCGACCAGTGCTCCACCCCGTCGAAGATCACCGCGTACGGGAGGTAACGGGAGAACAGCTCCACCCGGTGCTGCTCCGGCACCTCGCCCAGGTCGCCCGAGAACAGGTACTCCCGGAACGCCAGCGTGTGCGCCAGCGCCGCCGACCCGCGGGCCGTCTTGGCCGGCATGTACTGCCCGCCCACGGCCAGCGCCCCACCCGCGATGACCAGGGCCAGACCCAGCAGGCCGTACGTCGTGAGCCAGGCGAGCGCCACGGTGGCGAGCAGGCCCACGCCGATGAGCACCACGCCGGCCAGCGTCCACCGGGTACGTTCGGTGTCGGGGCGGCGGGCGAACCAGCCCTGCCTGACCACGTCGGCGTACAGGGCGTCGCGCACCTCGCCGAGGTGGCTGGCGAACGAGCCGGACAGCTGTGACAGCATGACCGCGTCGCGCCCGTCGAAGATCGCGTCGTAGAGCGCCCGCTCGTACGGCAGCAGCGCGGCGGGGTGCCCGGACGGCACCCTGACCAGCATCCAGTCGGGCGCGTCGTAGGTCTCCCGGGGCTGCTCGTCGATCCGCAGGAACCCGCGCACGGCCAGGTCCACGATGGTCGCCGTCACGTCCACCACGTCGGCCTGCTCGTCCACGAGTGTGCCGATCTGACCGGGCCGCACCCCGTCGGGCGGCGAGAAGTGCCCGTTCTGCACCGGCACGGCCGCGCCCTGGTCGTGGTCCTTGCCGTGGGCCACCACCCTGGCGTCGCGCCCGCGCGTCCAGTACAGCAGCCCCAGGCCGCCGAGCAGCAGCACGAGGAGGGCGGCGAGCGCGCCGCCGGTGACGGTGTCCAGGGCGAACGCCGAGGTCAGCGAGAAGCGCCGGTCGAGGATCGGCCCCCCGGCGGCGGAGTCCTCGGGGTAGGCGACGACGACGGTGAGCGCCTGGCCGGGCGCCAGGTTCGCCTGCTCGAAGTCGGCCTCGGTGCCGGTGTGGTCCATGGACGCCGAGGTGCAGCCGACGGCCGAGGTGAGCTCCCCGGCGAAGCACGACAGGCTCTGCACCAGGCCGGGCCCGGCGACCTTGACCGTGGCCTTGGCGACGGGGGCGTTCCAGCCGTTCACCGCGAACCAGCGCAGCTCCCGCACGCCGCCGGCGGGCGTCACCGTGCCCTTGACGTCGTACTCCACCGTGGCGGGCGCGGTGACCGCCAGGACGTCGCCGGACAGCTTGCCGCCCTTGACGTTCGAGATCTGGTACAGCCGGTCGTCGGCGTCGTCGTGGCGGGTCCTGGTGAGGAACGTCCGCTGGAGCGGGCCCGTGGCGCCGGAGATCTTCTCGGAGACGTGCAGGGTGCCGTCCTTGCGGAGGGTCATCGTGATCTGGTCGACGATCCCCGCGGGGGCGGCCTGGGCCGGGGCCGGGGTGGTCGCGAGGAGCGCCGCCCCCAGGGCAGCTGATGCCAGAACGGCGGCGCTCGTGGCGGCCGGCGCACGCCTGAATCCCGTCATGGCCGGACATCGTAGCGGCAACCGGCGCGCCGCCTTCGCGGTGATCAGGGGGACCGGGTCAGCGGTCGAGGGAGATGGCCGTGGCCGCCCGCCGCACGCTCTCGTCGGAGGCGGGGCCGCCGGGGTTCTCCGTGGCCAGCTCCTGGTTGAGCCGGACGAACGGCCGCATCCGCTCCTCGTACCGGTCGAACGCCCCGTCCCGGTCCGCGCCCAGCTCCTCCGCCAGCACGTACGCCCCCACCATGGCCAGGCTGGTGCCCTGCCCCGAGAGCGGCGAGGCGCAGTAGCCCGCGTCGCCCAGCAGCGTCACCCGCCCCGTGGACCAGCGGTCCATGTGGATCTGGGCCATGGCGTCGAAGTAGAAGTCGTCCGCCTCCCACATGGCCTTCATCAGCCGCGGCGTCTCCCAGCGCAGCGCCGAGCAGTGCTCCTCGACCAGCCGCTTCTGCGCGTCGACGTCGCGGTGGTCGTACGCGATGGGGCCGGCGCCGAAGCCGGCGTTCACCCGGATCGTGGCGTTGCCGGGGGCGCTGTAGACGCCGTAGCCGGCGTCCCCCTCGCGGTGCCAGACCTGCCAGCGGTCGAGGTCGAGGAAGTTGGGCGCGCTGTAGATGGAGACGTACATGCCGAGGTGGCGCACGAACCGCGACTCGTCGCCGAACGCCAGCGCGCGCACGTTGGAGTGCAGCCCGTCGGCCCCGACGACGTGGCCGAACCGCCGCCGCCCGCCGCTCTCGAACGTCACGTCCACACCGTCGCCGTCCTGCTCCAGCGCGGTGATCGAGTCACCGTAGATCGTCTCGGCGTCGCGGGCGGCTCCGGTGACGACGGCGACGAGGTCGTCGCGCATGATCTCGATGTCGTCCCCGTCCAGCCGGCCGGCGCTGACGGTGCGCTCGGTGGTGCGCATGGTCTCGTTGCCGTCGCCGTCCACCATGGACATGCCGCGCATGTCGGTCTTCAGGGCGAGAGCCTGCTCCAGGATGCCCATCCGCTCCGCGACGGTGACGGCGGCGCCCCGGAGGTCGACGGCCTGGCCGCCCCGGCGCGGGGCGGGCGCGCGCTCCACGATCGTCACGTCGAAGCCGTGCCGCCCCAGCCAGTACGCGAGGACGGGGCCGCCGATGCCGGCGCCGGAGACGAGGACGGTGTTCATGTGATCCCCTTAACTGTATGGACGCTGTACGCAGCTGAATGTACGCCGTACTTTGACCACATACAACCAGGCCGATGCGCTATACTGTACTAGTACAGCTATGACCAGGAGGTTCGATGCCGGCTCCGCCGTACCTGCGGATCGTCGAGGACGTGAAGGCCCGCGTGGCTCGCGGTGAGCTCAAGGAGGGCGACCGCGTGCCCTCCACCCGGCGGCTCGCCCAGGACTGGGGTGTCGCGCTCGCCACGGCCGCCAAGGCGCTCACCGCGCTCGCCCAGGAAGGCGTGGTCAGGGCGGAGCCGCGCGTCGGCACGCTGGTGACCTCGTGGCGGCCGGGAGCCGCCCAGCGGGCCCCGATGCCGTCCGCCCGGCGGTCCGGTGGAGGGGAGCACGAGCTGACGCGCGAGCGCGTCGTCGGCGTGGCGGTCGAGATGGCCGACGCCGAGGGGCTGGCCGCCGTCTCCATGCGCGGCGTCGCCGGGCGGCTCGGCGTGTCCACCATGTCGCTCTACCGCCACGTGCGGAGCAAGGACGACCTCGTCGGGCTGATGACCGACGCGGTGATCGCGGAGTTCCCGCTGCCCGACGAGCCGCCGCCCGGCTGGCGGGCGCGGCTGGAGGTGTCCGCGCGCCTGCAGTGGGCCGCCTGCCGCCGGCACCCGTGGCTGGCGTGGGTCACCTCGCTCACCCGGCCGCGGCCCTCCGCAGGGCTGCTCCGGCACACCGAGTGGGCGCTGGCCGCCCTCGACGGCCGCGGCCTCGACCCGGTCACGATGATGCAGGTGCACATCCTGCTCTACAGCTACGTCCAGGGCATCGCGGCCAACCTGGAGCTGGAGCAGCAGGCGCAGGCCACCACCGGCCTGACCGACGAGGAGTGGATGGACCAGCACGCCGCCTACCCGGCGCTGACCGCGCTGGGCGGCTATCCCACGTTCACCCGGGTGGTCGAGGACATGGGCGGCGACTTCGAGCTGGACCTCGACCGGCTCTTCGAGTTCGGCCTGCGCCCGCTGCTCGACGGCCTGGCGCGGGTCGTCGAAGGGCGGTGAGGCGGCGGGCGGAGGTCAGTCGCAGATCTCGACGCGGACGCGGCGGAAGCCGCGGCCCTTGCTCTCGATCTTGGCCACCCGCAACCTGCCGATCTGCCTGGTGGAGGCCACGTGGGTGCCGCCGTCGGCCTGCGTGTCCAGCCCGACGATGTCCACGATCCGGACGTCGCTCACCGACTCCGGCACCAGGTTGGTCGCGGTGCGGATGATGTCGGGGATGGCGAACGCCTCCTGCCGGGGCAGGACCCGCACGTCGATGCGCCGGTCGGCCTGGATCTCGGCGTTGCACGCGGCCTCCACCGCGTCGCGGAACCCCGGCGGCACCTCCGGCATGTTGAAGTCCATGCGGGCCACGCCGACCGTGCCGCGCTCGGGCACGATCGCGGGCTCCATGTTGCCGCCCGTCACCAGCGAGCCGTAGTCGCGGAAGACCACCCCGCACAGCACGTGCAGCCCCGAATGGGTGCGCATGAGGGCGGAGCGGCGCTCGTCGGCCACGGCCGCCCGGACGGTCGTGCCCGCCGGCGGGATCGGGTCGCCCTCGGCGGGGACGAGCTGGAGGTCGTCGCCCTTGCGCACGCCGGCGATCCGCGTCTCCACGCCCTGCCAGAGCAGAACTCCGTGATCGGCGGGCTGGCCGCCCCCGCCCGGATAGAATGCCGACCGGTCCAAGACGATTCCGTCGGGCGTCGCTTCGAGGACGACCGCCTCGAAGTCGCGAAGGCTCTGGTCGGACAGCTCCAGCCTTCGCGTGCGTCCATGGAGGTCGATGGTCATGGCGGCAGCCTAGAGCTCCTGAGGTGGCGATGCGCGACCGGGTGCGTTCCCCCCTGACCGCATCGGCCGCGCTGCTCCTGGCGATATGTCCAGTGATATCGGGATGCGCGACTTCCGCGGAGTCGCAGGGCCCCACCAGCTCGCTCAGGGCGTCGTCAGGCGCCTCGTCCGCGCGCCCCGTGGACGCTTCCGCCCCCGCACCCGCCCCCGCAACCCCGCCCCGCCGCGCGGCCGCTTCCGCCCCCGCGCCCCCGCCCCGCCGCGAGCCCGGTGCGGCGCCGGTGATGATGGTCGTGGGCGACAGCTTCACGGTCGGCTCCGGCCCGGTGCCGCAGTGGCGGGCCTACGCGTGCCAGGCCGCCCGCCTGCTCGGCTGGCAGCCGGTCGTCGCCGGCGCGGGCGGCACCGGCTTCCTCAACCGGGGGCGCGCCGGGCGCACGTTCCAGCAGTCGTACGAGGAGGAGCTGTCCTGGCGCCCGGCCCCTGACGTGCTCGTCGTCTCCGGCGGCCACAACGACCAGCGCTGGACCACCGGGCAGCTCGGCCGGGCGGCCACCACCCTCGTGCGCGACGCCCGCGAGCACTGGCCCGCCACGAGGATCGTCGTCGTCGGCCCCATCTGGCTGGGGAAGGTCCCGCCCAAGGCCCTGCGGGTGCGCGACACCCTGGCCGGGGTCGCCCGGGAGGAGGGCGTGGAGTTCCTCGACCCGTTGCGGAGCCGGTGGGCCGGCGGCGACCCGTCGGGCGTGGTGCTGCCCGACGGCGTCCACCCGACGCGGGCCGGACACCTCATGCTGGCCCGCTGGCTGGCCAGCGCGCTGCGCAGCTAGCCGTGCCGAGGCGGACGGCCCGGGGTCACCAGGGTCCGTAGGGGCCGTTGTTGCCGCCGCGACCCATGCCCTTGACGGCCGGCTTCACGTCCACGATGTAGACCACGGCGGCGATCACCGCGATGATCGAGAAGAAGCTGACCGCGCCGAGCCCGATGAACTGCAGCCCGCCGACGAGCAGGAACGCGTTGAGGAACGACCACGCGCCCGCCAGCGAGAACAGCGTCGCCAGCGCGAGGATGATCAGCCAGATGTTCTTCTTCAGCTTGCCCGCGGCGACGAACGCGGCCGGCGGCACCCGCAGCGCGTGCAGCAGCCCGTAGGCCGACATGCCGAGGATGGCGACGGCGAGCAGCAGGAAGAGGAAGTTCAGGCCGCCGTTGACGATGTCCATGTGTGCGCTCCGCCTCACGCTCGCGATGAATCGGGCCCCAGCCTAATAGCCGGGGCGGCCCGCCGAGCACCCGCGCGACGGCCATCGCCCCGGAACGGGGCGCCACGGCATGCGAGAGGCCCGTCCCCGTGACGGGGACGGGCCTCAGGCGGCAGGCGTCAGGACTTGGCCTTGGGGGTGGTGCGGGTCTTGCGGGCCGGGGTGACCGGGGTGGCGACGGGCGGCTCGGCGGCCTCCGACACCTCCTCCAGCTCCAGCGCGGCCTCGCCGCTCACCTTGCTGACGGCCTTGCGGCCCCGGGAGGCGAAGTCCTCGTAGGCCACGGTGGCGCGCTGGGTGAGCTGGTCGGCGTAGCCGCGGGCCTTCTCCGGCAGCTCCTTGGCGAAGCCCTCCGCCTTGTCGGCGTAGGAGCGGGCCAGCTCGGGCAGGTCCTTGCCGAGCTCGGGCCGGCGCGCCTGCAGCTTCTGGAGCTGCTCGGGGAGCTCGCGCAGCTTCTCGACGGCGTAGTCGCCGACGCCCGCGACGGCGTAGAACGGCTTGGACTCGGTGAGCTTCTTGACCTCGGTGGCGAGCGTCATGGGTTAACCTTCCTTGGTTTCCTGGTTGACGGTGCCGTTGTCGGTGGATGCCGCGTAGGGCTCAAGAGCGGCGAGAAGCTCCTCCGGCAGCGGCTGCTCGTCGTTCGTGACGGAGCCGCTCCGGGGATGAGCTTTCTGGGAGGTCTGCTCATCTCCGGCGCGCTTCTCCTTGCGGAACGACTCATAGATATCAATCAGCACCTGGCGTTGCCGCTCGGTGAGATGCGTGTCGGCCCTGATGGCGGTGACGACGTCGCTCGGGGTCTCACGGTCCTCGATGAGGCCGGCCTGCACGTAGAGCGCCTGGGCGGAGATGTGCAGGCCCTTGGCGATCTGGTTGAGGATCTCCGCGCTCGGCTTGCGCAGGCCGCGCTCGATCTGGCTGAGGTAGGGGTTGGAGACCCCCGCCGCCGCGGCGAGCTGACGCATCGAGATCTTCGCCTGCGTCCTCTGCTCGCGGATGTACTCGCCGATCGAACCGACCTTCGGTAGTGCCATGCCTCTATTGTGCGTCACCCTGCTTGCAATTGCAAACGAAGTGGCTAACACCAGCAAGCACTAGAGCTGGTAGATCCACAGGAGCGGAGCGGACGTGACCAACGTCACGGACAGCGCGACGGCGCCGTAGCGGAGGCTCGCCGGCAGCTCCGGCACCGGCTTGAGCAGCCGGTCGACCCGGGCCATGAGGTTCTGGGCGCCGACGCCCAGCATGCCGCTCGGCGTCGGCATCGCCCCGGCCGTACCGAACCTGAGCAGCGCGGTCGCGAGCCGGCGCGGCGAGCAGTAGCGCCGGGCGCGGTCGTCGGCGGCCATCTCGATGAGCAGCTCCACCTGGGCCTGCGCGTCGCAGACGACCTTCGACCAGGGCAGCGCCCTGCGCAGCGCACCGAACGGCAGCAGCACCAGGTCGTGCCGCTCGCGCACGTGGGCCGCCTCGTGGGCGAGCACCGCGGCCATCTCGTCCTTCGACAGCAGGCTCAGCGCGCCCTGGCTGACGACCACCTGCGAGCGCAGGCCCGGCACGCAGTAGGCGGCGGCGCTGGGGTGGTCGAGCACGCGGACGCCGGGCAGCACCGGGTCGTCGTGGGAGATCAGGGCCAGCAGCATGCGGTGCCGGCGGCGGGCCCGCAGCGCCTGCACGCCCGCGGTGAGCAGGACCGCGACCAGCACGGCCAGCGCGGTGAGGCCGGCGATCATCGCCACCACGTGCAGCGGGTCCCACGCCTCGCGCGGGGACCGGCCGGCGGCGAAGGAGACCAGCCCGTGCAGCACGCCCTCGCCGTACGGCTGGACGGCGAAGGCCAGCATCGAGCCGGTGGTGGCCATGCCCCAGGACACGCCCAGGGCCTGCCAGAGGAGGATCGCCGTCCTGGGGGCCCGGGAGGTCCAGCGGGCCGTGGTGAAACGCCAGGAGCCGAGCGCGCACGCCGTGGCGAGCGCTGCCAGCACCGCTGCCGTGGTCACTCGTCCTCCAGCTCCGTGAGGGCTCTTCGCAGGATCTCCGCCTCCGGGCCGGACACGGCCTGGGCGAAGCGGGCGAGGGCGGCCGAGCGGTCGCCCGTCATGTCGAGCGCTTCCAGCATAAGCTCCGCGACGTACGCGTCGCGGGTCGCCGCCGGTTCGTAGCGCCAAGCCCTGCCGTCACGGGTGCGCTGAAGGAACCCCTTGCGGGTGAGACGGTCGAGAACGGTCATGACCGTGGTGGGGGCGAGGTCGCGGTCGGCGATGAGCCGGCCCACCTCGCGGGCGGTCAGCGCCCCGCTCTGCGCCCAGAGGATGTCCATGATGCTGCGTTCCAGCTCGCCGAGACCCTTCACACTCTCCAGCGTAGTACTACGACCTGTCGAGCACGCATCCGATGTCGTGAGACCTCCGGCACACCGGTCGACGATCTCCTCACCAGCCGGCAAGGATCATGCGGAGGCGGTCAGCGGGGCCCCGTCAGGGGCGCGACGGCCTGCCACGGCAGGGTGACCTCGCCCAGCCGCCACCGCGCCACCCCGCCCAGCGGCGCACCGCGTGGGATGGGCCACGTCCGGCTCAGCATGCCCACCGCCGCCAGCCACCGCTGCCGCAGCCCGTGCACCCCGTACGGCGCGCAGACCGCCCAGGCGTGGTCGAAGTCGCGCAGGAAGGCATGGATGCGCTCACCCGGGACGTTGCGGTGGATGAGCGTCTTGGGCAGCCGGTCGGCCAGGTCGGAGGGCCGCTCGAAGGCGTCGAACCGGGCCGACAGCGTCAGCGTGCGCGGGCCCTCGGCGCTCAGCCCGGCCCAGACCGCGCGGTGGCCGACCTCGGACGAGGTGCCCTCCACCAGGACGCCCCCGGGGGCGAGCCGGCCGCGCAGCAGGTCCCAGTAGTGCCACGCCTCCGTCTCGTCGTACTGGCGCAGCACGTTGAAGGCGCGCACCAGGATCGGCGGGCGCGCCACGGGCAGCTCGAACCCGCCGAGCGCGAAGCTCAGCCCCGGCCGTTCGTACGGCTTGGCCAGCGCGACCCGCGCCGGGTCGATCTCGATGCCCGTGACCTCGACGTCGGGCCGCACCCGGCGCAGCCGCGTGAACAGCTCCAGCGTCGTCACGTGGGACGCGCCGTAGCCCAGGTCCACGACCAGGGGCCGCTCGGCGGCGCGGAGCAGGCCGCCGTGCGCCGCGACGATCCACCGGTCGGCCCGCCGCAGCCGGTTCTGCCCGGTCGTGCCCCGGGTGATCGAGCCGACCGGCCTGCCCGCCGAGCCGGCCGGCCTAGCCACCGACGCGGTGGACCTTGTGCTGGGCGGCCTGCGCGCGGGGACGTATGACGATCCGGTCGATGTTGACGTGGGCGGGCCGGGTGACGCACCAGACGATCGCGTCGGCCACGTCGTCCGCGCCCAGCGGGTCGGGCACGCCCTGGTACACCCGGGAGGCGGCGGCCTCGTCACCACGGAACCGGGTCACCGCGAACCCCTCGGTCCGCACCATGCCGGGAGCGATCTCCACCACCCGTACCGGCTGCCCGACCAGCTCCAGCCGGAGCGTGCCGGCCATGGACGACTGGGCGTGCTTGGCCGCGACGTACCCGCCGCCGCCCTCGTAGGGCGTCAGCCCGGCGGTCGAGGTGAGCAGCACGAGCACGCCGTCACCCGACTCGACCAGCTTGGGCAGCAGCGCCTGGGTCACGCGCAGCGTGCCGAGCACGTTCGTGTCGTACATGCTCTGCCAGTCGTCGAGCCGCGCCTCGGCGACGCTCTCCATGCCGAGGGCGCCGCCGGCGTTGTTGACGAGCACGTCGCAGCGCTCCAGCGAGGCGGCCAGCTCGTCCACCGACTCCTGCGAGGTCACGTCGAGTGTGACGGGCCTGATGGAGGGCACCTCTTCGGACAGCCGCTCCAGCCGCTCGCGCCGCCGGGCGCCCGCCACCACGTCGTAGCCCTCCGCGGCCAGCCGCCGCGCCGTCGCCTCGCCGATGCCGCTGCTCGCACCGGTCACCACAGCCGTTCTCCTCATGGGCCACATCCTGCCAGCCCCCTTCACGACCCCCTGCTGTGACCACATGTCGGGAATGCCGGAAAGACCCGGATGGTTACTTGCCTTTTGGAGGTGATGTCGGGTGAGGCGACGGCCGGTCAACCGGGTCGCGACGATCAGCATGCACACGTCACCGCTGGAGCAGCCCGGCACGGGCGACGCCGGCGGCATGAACGTGTACATCGTCGAGTCCGCCAAGCGGCTCGCCCAGCTCGGCGTGGAGGTGGACATCTTCACCCGCGCCACCGCCGGCGACCTGCCACCCGTGGCCGAGCTCGCCCCCGGCGTCCTCGTCCGCCACCTCACCGCGGGCCCGTACGAGGAGCTCGACCGGGCCGACATGCCGGCCCAGCTCTGCGCGTTCCTGTCCGGCGTCCTCCGCACCGAGGCCATGTACGACCCGGGCCGCTACGACGTCATCCACTCCCACTACTGGCTGTCGGGCCAGGTCGGCTGGCTGGCCAAGGAGCGCTGGGGCGTGCCCCTCGTCCACACCATGCACACCATGGCCAAGGTCAAGAACCGCCTGCTGGCCCGCGGCGACAAGCCGGAGCCGCAGGCCCGCGTCGTCGGCGAGCAGCAGGTCGTGGACATCGCCGACCGCCTCGTCGCGAACACCGCGGACGAGGCCCACGAGCTCATCGAGCTGTACGGTGCCCCCGAGGACCGGGTCGCCGTCGTGAACCCCGGCGTCAACCTCACCGTCTTCCAGCCCGCCTCCAAGGGCGCCTCCCGCCACCGGCTCGGCCTGCCGCAGGACGCCCACGTCCTGCTGTTCGTCGGCCGCATCCAGCCGCTGAAGGCCCCCGACGTGCTGCTGCGCGCCGCCTCCCGCATGCTCATCGAGGACCCGTCGCTGCGCGAGCGCCTCGTCGTCGCCTGCGTGGGCGGCCCCTCCGGCAACGGCCTGGCCAGGCCCTCGATCCTCACCGAGCTGGCCGCCGAGCTGGGCATCGCCGACGTGGTGCGGCTCGTGCCGCCCGCGCCGCAGCAGGAGCTGGCCGACTGGTACCGCGCCGCCGACGTCACGGTCGTGCCCTCCTACAGCGAGTCGTTCGGGCTGGTCGCGCTGGAGTCGCAGGCATGCGGCACCCCCGTCGCTGCGGCGGCCGTGGGCGGGCTGCGCACGGCCGTACGCGACGGGGTGTCCGGCGTCCTCGTGGACGGCCACGACTCCCACGAGTGGGCGCGCACCCTGCGCCGCTTCCTGACCTCGCCGCGCTGGCGCGAGGGCCTGTCGGCGGGCGCGCGCACGCACGCCGCCGCCTTCGGCTGGCAGGCCACCGGCTCCCGCCTCAGGGACGTCTACGCCGAAGCCGTCGGCCATCTCCACTCGGTGCCCCTGGCCGTCAACTCGTAGGGTGTACGGCATGCGCGATGTCGTCGAAGCCGCGCTCAAGGCCGCGGACGTCTCCTACGACGAGCCCCGGCCCGGAGCCTTCCTGGTGAAGCTGCCCGGCCAGCACAAGCTGGCCACCATGACCTGGCTGATCGTCGGCGAGCAGGCGCTGCACGTCGAGGCGTTCTTCTGCCGCCAGCCCGACGAGAACCACGCCGAGTTCTACAAGTGGCTCCTCGGCCGCAACGGCGGCATGTACGGCGTGCACTTCTCCGTCGACCCCGTGGGCGACGTCTACCTCGTGGGCCGGGTGCCGCTCACGGCCGTCAGCGAGGAGGAGGTGGACCGCGTCCTCGGCTGCGTGCTGACCTACTCCGACGACTGGTTCGACCGGGCGCTGGAGCTGGGCTTCGCCTCGTCGATCCGGCGCGAGTGGGAGTGGCGGGCCAGGCGGGGGGAGTCGCTGGCCAACCTCCAGGCGTTCGCCCGCTTCGCCGACCCGGACCGGGTGCGGACCTGACCCGGTGGGGTTCTGCGGGGGCCCCTAGGATTGGCGGCATGGCGACTTTGGTGCTGCTGCGGCACGGCGAGAGCGACTGGAACGCTAAGGGCCTGTTCACCGGCTGGGTGGACGTCAGCCTGTCGGCCAAGGGCGAGGACGAGGCCCGCCGGGGCGGCAGGCTGCTGGTGGAGGCCGGGCTGCGGCCCGACGTGGTCCACACCAGCCTGCTGACCAGGGCCATCCAGACGGCCCAGTTCGCGCTCGGCGAGGCCGACCTCCTCTGGCTGCCGGTGCGCCGCTCCTGGCGGCTCAACGAGCGCCACTACGGCGCCCTGCAGGGCAAGAACAAGGCGCAGACGCGCGAGGAGTTCGGCGAGGAGCAGTTCATGCTGTGGCGCCGCTCCTACGACGTGCCGCCGCCCCCGATCGCCGACGGCGACGAGTACTCCCAGGCAGGCGACCCCCGCTACGCGCTGCTGCCGCCGGAGCTCATGCCCCGCACGGAGTGCCTGAAGGACGTCGTGGACCGGATGCTGCCGTACTGGTACGACTCGATCGTCCCCGACCTGGCGGCCGGCCGCACGGTGCTCGTGGCCGCGCACGGCAACTCCCTGCGCGCGCTGGTCAAGCACCTCGACGGCATCGGCGACGAGGAGATCGCCGGCCTCAACATCCCCACCGGCATCCCGCTGCGCTACGAGCTGGACGAGTCGTTCCGGCCGCTGCGCCGGGGCGGCGAGTACCTCGACCCCGACGCGGCCGCGGCGGCCATCACGGCCGTCGCCAACCAGGGCCGCTGAGACCGGCTCACCGCAGAAAACCAGGGCCGCTGAGACCGGCTCACCGCAGAAAGAAGGTGCCGGCCCGCTCGGCGGGCCGGCACTCCAGCGGATGGGCTCAGGCCGGACGCGAGCCCGTCACCAGGTACACCACGGCCCCCGCGACGCGCACCGCGTGGTCGGCGTACCTCTCGTAGTAACGGCCGATGAGCGTGATGTCGATCGCCGGCTCCACGCCGTGCGCCCAGTCCTTGGCCAGGATCGTCCGGAACAACCTGCGGTGCAGCCTGTCCATGGCGTCGTCGTCCTGGTCCAGCTCCAGCGCCGCGTCGACGTCGCGGGAGGCGATGCAGCTCCCGGCCTTGGTGACCAGGCTCTCGGCGATCTGCCCCATCTCCACGATCGTGGAGCGCGCCTCGGCCGGGATGGCCGACTCGGGGTGGCGCAGCCGCGCCACCTTGGCCACGTGGACGGCCAGGTCGCCCATGCGCTCCAGGTCGGTGCCCATGCGCAGCGCGGTGATGACCATCCGGAGGTCCACCGCGACCGGTTGCTGGCGGGCCATCAGCTCGAAGATCGACGCCTCGACGTCCTCGAAGATGGCGTTCACCTCCTGGTCGCGGGAGATGACGCTCTCCGCGAGCTGGAGGTCGGAGTCCAGCAGGGCGGTCGTGGCCCGGGAGATGGCCGAGCGGACAAGCCTGGTCATCTCGACGAGCTTGTCAGTCAGGGAGTCAAGTTCCTCATGGTACGCGTCGCGCATGCCGTCACCGTATGTGCGCGTTGATGAACGAACCCCTACCGTCAGATGAACTTTCCGGGAAAGCGGTGTTCATGCCCAGGTGGAAGGTCTGTCGCCGGAAGTCGGCCGCCTACCATCGAAGGCATGAGTGAGATGGCCATGAGCTTCGCGGCCCTGGCGGGCTTCGTCGTGGGGGCCTTCGCGATCTTGTTCTATCGCAACCAGATCGAGGCGCCGCGACGAGCCGCCGAGCCTGAGGCGCCCGATCCGGGCGCGCTGCCGCAGGGCGTGGCGTCGGTGCTGGCCGTCCTGCCCTCCTCGGCCGTCGTCCTCGACGCGCACGACCGGGTGCTGCGCGCCAGCTCCGCCGCGCGCGCGTTCGGGCTGGTCAAGGGCGACAGGCTGATGGCCGCCGAGCTGCTAGCCCTGGCCCGGCAGGTACGCAGGGACGGTGAGATCCGGGAGACCGAGATCGACGTGGCCGGCCACAAGTTCGGCCAGGAGACCACCAGCTTCGCGGTCCGGGTGGCGCCTCTCGGCTCCTACGGCCAGGTGCTGGTGCTCGCCGAGGACCAGACCGAGCGGCGCCGGGTCGAGGCCGTGCGCCGCGACTTCGTCGCCAACGTCAGCCACGAGCTCAAGACCCCCGTGGGGGCTCTGAGCCTGCTCGCCGAGACCGTCCAGGACGCCGCCGACGACCCGGTGGCGGTCACCCGGTTCGCCGGCCGCATGCAGCACGAGGCGGCCCGGCTCACCTACCTCGTCCAGGACCTCATCACGCTGAGCCGCATCCAGGGCGCCGAGCCCATCCCCACCCCCGGCCAGGTGGTCGTCGACGAGGCCGTGCACGACGCCATCGACCACTGCAACACCCGCGCCAGCGCCAAGGACATCACCCTCGTCACCGGCGGCGCCGAGGGGCTGCGCGCCTGGGGCGACGACGAGCTGCTCGTCACCGCCCTGCGCAACCTCATCGACAACGCCATCGCCTACAGCCCCGAGCACACCCGCGTGGTCGTCAGCGTCAGACCGGCCGGCGACTCGGTCGAGATCAGCGTCAGCGACCAGGGCATCGGCATCCCCGAGGAGTCGCTGGAGCGCATCTTCGAGCGCTTCTTCCGCGTCGACGCGGCCAGGTCGCGCGCGACCGGCGGCACCGGCCTCGGCCTGGCGATCGTCAAGCACGTCGCCGCCGCGCACGCCGGCGAGGTCTCGGTCTGGAGCAAGGAAGGCTCCGGCTCCACGTTCACGCTGCGGCTGCCCGCCTTCGGCGGCACGGCAGTGCCCGTACCAACCGCTAACCCCCTGGAGGCGGCCCGATGACCCGAGTACTGGTGGTGGAGGACGAGGAGTCCTTCTCCGACGCGCTGTCCTACATGCTGCGCAAGGAGGGGTTCGAGGTCTCCATCGCGGCGACCGGCCCCGAGGCGCTGGAGACGTTCGACCGCAACGGCGCCGACCTGGTGCTGCTGGACCTCATGCTGCCCGGCCTGCCCGGCACCGAGGTCTGCCGCTCGCTGCGGCAGCGCTCCAAGGTCCCGGTCATCATGCTGACGGCCAAGGACAGCGAGATCGACAAGGTCGTGGGCCTGGAGCTGGGCGCCGACGACTACGTCACCAAGCCGTTCTCCTCGCGGGAGCTCGTGGCGCGCATCCGCGCCGTCCTGCGTCGGCAGGGCGACCCCGTGGAGGAGCTGGAGACCGCGGTCCTCGCGGTCGGCCCGGTCCGCATGGACGTCGACCGGCACGTCGTCGCGGTGCGGGGCGAGCAGGTGCAGCTTCCGCTGAAGGAGTTCGAGCTGCTGGAGGTGCTGCTGCGCAACGCCGGCCGCGTGCTGACGCGCGGACAGCTCATCGACCGGGTCTGGGGCGCCGACTACGTGGGCGACACCAAGACCCTGGACGTGCACGTCAAGCGGCTGCGCGCGAAGATCGAGGCGGACCCGTCCAACCCGCGCTGCATCCTGACGGTGCGGGGGCTCGGCTACAAGTTCGACGCCACCGACTCCTGAGCGGCCCCCGGCTCCTGGACAGCCCCCGGCTCCTGGAGAGCCCCCGGTTTCTGGACGGCTCCGACTCCTGAGCGGGCGCGGGCCGCCTCAGGCCACGGCGACACGCCCGGCGGCGCGCCCGCAGTCCGCGCCCGTCATCCGCGCCCGTCTTCCTGCGCATGGAAAACCCCGGCCCGCCTCGCGGCGCGGACCGGGGTCTCTCGTTGTGGAGCGTCGATGCGGACCGGCGCCGCGGACGGTCAGTGGGCGGCTTCGCTCTCCGTGGCGGAAGGCGTCGGCGTGGGCGTCGGGGCCGCCGTGGCGCCTGGGGCCGGCGGGTAGTCCTTGAACTCGCGGCTGCGCGTGACCACAGGCACGTTCAGGGACACGAGGCCGGCGTTGGCGAAGGTGAGGTCCAGCTTGACGGTCTCGCCGCCCCTGAGGCTCTTGGCGAGGCCCTCCAGGATGAGCTGCGGCGTCGGCTTGCCGGTGTTGACGAGCTGGTTGCTGGGGAGCTGGATCGGCGTGGCCACCTTCACGTTGCCGAGCGACCCCGCGGAGACCGCCGTGAGGGTGTCGGGCGCGCCGGCGGTGTTGATGATGTTGAGGTAGATCGGGGCGGAGCCGCGCCACGCGAGCTGGGCCCCCGAGTCGGGCCCGAGGACGAACGCCTGGGGGATCTGGATGCCACGCGAGCCGTACTTGCCCTGCTCGATGAGGACGCCTGCCTCGTTGGGTGCGTACGGTTTGGCGGTGTTGGCGCCGAATCCAGCCGAGCAGCCGGCAAGAACGGGAGCTGCCAGGAGCGCGGCGGTGGCGACAATCCAGCGACGGCTGGTCACGGGCGGGTTCTCCTTGTATCGCGCATGCATGATGGTGCAGCGCCTACCATATCGATCGATTCCATGGTCATTCCCGCGCCCCCGCAGGTCATTAGCCGTGCGGGCATATGCGATTCATACAGTTGACGGGTTGTCAACCCCTAATATGCGGCTTTGACCTGCAGTTATGGTGATTTCACTGTTCCGGGAGGCTGTGAACGCGTGGTACCCTGGAGTACAGCGGAAGGGGTACTTGTCACATGACTTTCCAGGTCGGCGACACTGTCGTCTACCCCCACCATGGGGCTGCTCGGATCGAGGCAATCACCAAGCGATCCATCAAGGGTGAGGAAAAGACCTACCTGGTGCTCAAGGTCGACAAGGGCGACCTTACCGTCCAGGTGCCAGCCGAAAACGCCGAACTCGTCGGCGTGCGTGATGTTGTAGGCCAGGAAGGCCTCGAGCGGGTTTTCGACGTCCTCCGGATGCCGCACACGGAGGAGCCGACCAACTGGTCCCGTCGCTACAAGGCCAATCTCGAGAAGCTCGCGTCGGGGGACGTGAACAAGGTCGCCGAGGTGGTCCGCGACCTGTGGCGGAGGGACCGCGAGCGCGGCCTGTCCGCCGGTGAGAAGCGCATGCTCGCCAAGGCGCGCCAGATCCTGGTGAGCGAGCTCGCGCTCGCCGAGAAGACCAACGAGGACAAGGCTGAGGCCCTGCTCGACGAGGTCCTCAACTCCTGAGCACGAGCATCCCCCGGGTGGGCGTCGGAGTCGACGTCCACCCGTTCGCATCCGGGCGCGAGCTGCACCTCGCCGGCCTGCACTGGCCGGGTCAGACGGGCCTCGCGGGCCACTCCGACGGCGACGCCGCCGCGCACGCGGCCTGCGACGCGCTGCTGTCCGCCGCCGGGCTCGGCGACCTGGGCGGCCTGTTCGGCACCGCCGACCCCCGTTGGGCGGGCGCCTCGGGCACCGTCCTGCTGGAGGAGACCGCCCGCCAGGTGCGCGCCGCCGGGTTCGAGATCGGCAACGTCGCGCTCCAGGTCATCGGCAACCGGCCCAAGCTCGCGCCACGCCGCGCCGAGGCCGAGAAGACGCTGTCGGCCGCCATCGGCGCGCCCGTGAGCGTCAGCGCCACCACCACCGACGGGCTTGGCCTCACCGGCCGGGGCGAGGGCGTCGCCGCCATCGCCACCGCGCTCGTCGTCAACCTCTCCACCTCTGAGCGCGTCTTCTAACGGGTCGCCGACTGAGCGGCGCCCCCGGCGGGCGCCGCCCCCACGCCCGCCGCGCCGACCGAGGCGACGGTCCGTCACTGGCGCGGTACGGACCGTCGCCTCTCGGCGGGGGTAATGCTGGATTATGCCGGGTACGTCCCCTTATGGCATGTGAACGTCTCGGGGGGAGTACACATGATCGGCGCCATCGTCTCTGCCGTCGTCATCGGTGCCATCATCGGCGCGCTGGCGAGACTCATCGTTCCCGGCAAGCAGAACATGAGCATCGGGCTGACGCTCATCGTCGGCATCGTGGCCGCTCTGCTGGGCACGCTCATCGCCCAACTCGCCGGCTGGGCCGACACCAAAGGCATCGACTGGATCGAGCACATCCTTCAGTTGGTGCTCGCCATCGCCGGGGTGCTGCTGGTGTCCCGGATGAGCACCGGGAGAACACACGGACCGGGCACTACAGGTGTCTGAGCAGGGCCAACGTAATTTCTACGCATAATCGTGCGGGCCTGGGTACTGATCTCACCGTGAGAGAGTGAACGGCTCACCCTCATGGGGAGGTTTCGTATCATGACAATCCAGTCCATCCTTGGCGCGATCGTCATCGGCGCCGTCGTCGGCGCCGTCGGCCGTCTGCTGCTTCCGGGCAGGCAGGCCATCGGGTGGATCCTCACCGTCGTCGTCGGCATCGTGGCCGCCCTGCTGGGCACCCTCATCGCGCAGGTTCTGGGCGTTGAGACCACTCCGGGCATCGACTGGATCGAGCTCGTGATGCAGGTCGTCCTGGCGATCGTGGGTGTCGGTCTCGTGGCGGGACTGCGCCGCGGCAGCGGTTCGCGGACCATCTAGGACCACGACCCCGCGCCTCTGAGTGAGGCGCGGCACACGGTATATGCGGAAAGACCCGCTCGGTTCGCCGAGCGGGTCTCCGTGTTGCCTGGGGCCTCGCATTGCCCCTTGGGAGGGCCTGTGAGCCTCTCAGGGGCTCTCTGGTGCCTCTTTCGTGTCGGAGTCCTCCGGTGGGAGCGGCGTGCTGCGCATGCGGCCCGCAGGAGCGTCGTACGCCGCGGCGGGCTCCTCGTGGACGACGGGATGGGGGGCGGTGTCCACCATGGACTCGTCACGCTCCCCGGAGATCCCGCGCCGGGCGGTGGGGCCGCCGTGCGAGGCGTCCTGGCGATCCTGCGGGTCGTGGGCGTCGCCCGGATCGGCCTCTGGAGCGTCGCCTGCCGCGGTGTTCCGAGCGGCGGCCCGGGAGGCGTGCTGAGGTGCGGCCGTCTCGGGCGCGGCGGTGGAGCGGGAGCGGGCGCGGGCGGTGTCGTCGGAGAACACCTGGACGGGCTGGGTGTCGGCGTCCTTGCCCGCCGGGGTGCGGGGATGGACGAGCACGTCGGCGGGCCTCACCCGATCCCCCCAGCGCACCGGACGCCGCGGAGCCTCCTCCCGAGGTGCGGCCTCCTCGGGCGCGACCTCCTCCGCAGATGCCTGCTGCTGCGGCGCGTCCCCCTCCTGGGAGACGGCATGGGCCACGGCCTCCTCCCGGGGCGCGAGGTCCTGCGGA
Source organism: Nonomuraea sp. NPDC005501 (assembly GCF_040605905.1). NCBI lineage: Bacteria > Bacillati > Actinomycetota > Actinomycetes > Streptosporangiales > Streptosporangiaceae > Nonomuraea > Nonomuraea sp. NPDC005501. The sequence goes on from NZ_JBEXDT010000002.1 coordinate 150,028, forward strand.
GGCACGGGCTCCTCACGAGACACCGCCTGTTCCCCGGTCGCCGTGTCCTCGCGGGGCGCGGCTTCCGTGCTGGGGACCGGGGACTCCCGGGGGGCGACCGCCTCATGCGGCGACTCCGCGGCCTCGTGCGGCGACTCCGCCGCCTCCTCCTCGGTGCGCTCGGAACGGCCGGCATCGCCGGGTCGGTCCGAGGCCGCCGGGTCGGGCGTCGGCCAGCTGGTGACGCGCTCCGAGATCGGCGGCGTCTCGGGCGCAGGGGTCGGGCCGACGACCGGCGTCGGCTCCAGCACCTGCTGCACCGGCTCGGTGAGCGGCGGCGTCTCGGAGAGGGGCGGCGGCGTGTCGGCCGCGCGACCCCGGGGGAAGGGGACGAGATCCGTGTCACCACCCTGCTCCCCGTCGTCGGCCCGGTCGCCGTCGCGTACGGAGTCACGCGCGGAGCGGCGACCCTGGACGTGCTTGATCAGCAGCAGCCACAGCCACAGCGCCACCGCGAGCATCACCCACGGCGCCACGGCCACGCCGACGGCGGCCTGCCGTGCGTCCGGCTCCAGCCGCAGCGCGGTCGAGACGTTGGTCGCGGCGGCGGCCACCAGCAGCACGACCAGGACGATCGCCGTCTGGATCCGCACGAGCAGCCGCGCCGAGCGCAGCAGCAGCAGGCTGATCAGCGCGACCGCGAGCACCGCGTCGAACGCCGCGGGATAGAGGTAGGCGAGGTCGGCCCGCGCCTCGCCGCGCAGGGCCAGCGAGCGCAGGTCGTCGAAGGAGAGCGCGCACGCGGCGCCGGTCAGCGCGGCGACCGCGACACCGGCCAGGGCGATGCCGAGGCGGCGGAGCGTAGAGGGGGGAGTCACGTCCATGGCGCTGTCGAGCCTACAGAAGAATGGCGTTCACGACTGATCGAGGAGAGACCATGGCCGAGCTTTCGGATGGCGTGCGCGAGTTGTTCGACGGACCGAACTACGCGACGGTGACCAGCCTCAACGCGGACGGATCACCGCAGAACACTGTGGTCTGGGTGCGTACGGACGGGAACGACGTGCTGTTCTCGACCGCCGCGGGACGTGTGAAGCCCCGCAACTTCGAGCGTGACCCGCGCACCAGCCTGCTCGTGATCGACCCCGCGAACCCCTTCAGGTACGCCGAGGTGCGCGGCCGGGTGACCCTGGAGGACGACCCTGAAGGCAAGCTGATCCAGGAGCTCTCGCACAAGTACTCCGGACAGCCGTGGGAGGACCAGCCGGGGGTTCGGCGCCTGATCGTCAGGGTCACTCCCGAACGCGTCATCCTGCGGGGGTGATTTATTCGGCATGTGAGCGTGCCTGAGGCGTTAGCCTTTCACCGTGAGCCTGCACTTGTACGACACCAGCACACGCGCCGTTCGCGAATTCGTTCCTGTGGAACCCGGCCGGGCGTCGATTTACCTGTGTGGCGCAACCGTGCAGGCTCCGCCGCATATCGGGCATATCCGCTCAGGTGTGAATTTCGACGTGCTGCGCCGCTGGCTGCTGCGCTCCGGGTACGAGGTGACGTTCTGCCGCAACGTCACCGACATCGACGACAAGATCATCAGGGTGTCGGCCGCGGAGGGCGTGCCCTGGTTCGTGGTGGCCGAGCGCAACCAGCGGGCGTTCACCTGGGCGTACGACACGCTCGGCTGCCTGCCCCCGACCGTCGAGCCGCGCGCGACCGGCCACGTGCCCGAGATGATCACGCTCATGGAGCGGCTGATCGAGCGCGGCCACGCCTACGCCTCCGGCGGCGACGTCTACTTCGACGTGGTCTCGTACGCCGACGAGTACGGCAAGCTCTCCAACCAGAAGCTGGAGAACATGCGGCCGGCCGCCGACACCGACGACGAGACGTCCAAGCACGACCCCCGCGACTTCGCCCTGTGGAAGGGCGCGAAGCCCGGCGAGCCCACGTGGCCGACGCCGTGGGGGCTCGGCCGTCCCGGCTGGCACCTGGAGTGCTCGGCGATGGCGACCAAGTACCTGGGGCCGACGTTCGACATCCACGGCGGCGGCCTCGACCTGATCTTCCCGCACCACGAGAACGAGATCGCCCAGTCCCAGGCGGCGGGCGACGGGTTCGCGCGTTACTGGATGCACAACGGCCTGGTCAAGATCGGCGCCGAGAAGATGAGCAAGTCGCTCGGCAACTCGCTGCTGATCCCGGAGATGGTGCAGAAGGTACGGCCGGTGGAGCTGCGCTACTACCTGGCGGCGCCGCACTACCGTTCCTCGATCGAGTACTCGGAGGAGGCGCTGCAGGAGGCCGCGGCCGCCTACCAGCGCATCGAGGGGTTCGTGACGCGGGCGGCCGAGGTCATCCACGACGTGGACGCCGACGCGCCGCTGCCGCAGGCGTTCGTGGACGCGCTCAACGACGACCTGGGCACGCCGCAGGCGCTCGCCGTCGTCCACGAGGTCGTGCGCGAGGGCAACGTGGCGCTGTCGCGCGGCGACAAGGAGGCCGTGGCCCGGCTGCTCGCCGAGACGCAGAACATGCTCGACGTCCTCGGCCTCGATCCGCGCTCGCCCCAGTGGCGCGAGGCCGGCTCCGACCTCAAGCCGGTGGTGGACGCGCTGGTGGCGGTGGCGCTGGAGCAGCGTACGGCGGCACGGGCGCGCAAGGACTACGCGGCGGCGGACGCCATCAGGGACGGGCTGGCGGCGGCGGGCATCACGGTCGAGGACACCCCGCACGGCGCCCGCTGGGAACTGACTCGCTGACCGACCCCTTCGACGGCCAGGTCGTGCCGGATCACCTGGCGATGGGCCCGAACACCCGTCGCTCCAGCCGTACGTACGCGCGCGCGGACAACACCCGCAGGAGCCGCCTCCCGATCCCGGCCTCCCGCAGGAGCCGGTGCCGTTCCTCCCGGGTCGCCAGTCTGGCGGCCCAGGGCAGCACCAAGGGGACGCGGTCGAAGGAGATGGTCCTGCACATCTGCCGCTCGGCCACCGCGAAGTCCTCCACGGAGACGTACCGTGCGATCAGGGGCAGGACGTCGTGGTCCAGATGGTCGATGTGCTGGTCGACCCGGTCCCTGACCGCCCGCAGCAGGGCGGCGAGCAGAGCCGCCCCCGACTCGGGATCGACGGTGAACTGGTCGGCCGCCGCCCGCAGCCCCGCCAGAATCGGCGTCAGCAGCTCACGGTTCTCCCGGTACGGTCGCATGTCGATGGCGGCTCCGGCGGACTCGGCGATGAGCGGCCACAGGAACTGCGCCGCGCAGTAGTGGTGCCGGTCCATCTCATCGCACACCAGCGTGACGTAGTCCCGCACGGCCTCGGCCCGCCGCCGGGACATCAACGCCGGGTCCGGACGCCTCCCAGGGAGCCGGTACGACCTGCCTCGCGGGCCTTCCGACCCACCACCGGGCTCCGACGTACCCCAGGACCTCTCCCCGGCGTCGGCCACCGCTGTGGAGACGGGCGGCACGGCTGACGCGTCGACGGTGTCCGCCAGGCCGCCGATCAGCTCGGCAAGCCTGTGCAGGTCGTCGCGCAGGGAACGATGCATGAGCCGCACGACGGTGTAGTCCGCCTCATTGTCCTGCTTCGGCCCCTGCACGACCCCCACCTTGCAGCCCTCGGACACGCCGGCATGCACGCCCGCCGCCGACCGACGAGCGGGATCCACCCAGCCGCCCCGCGGCCGCGCGCTCACGCGGGCATCGCAGGTGCAGCGCTGCTGTTCGACCGTGATCGGCAAGCCCTCATGCGTTCGGCGTGTGGCGTGTCCGGCGCCGTTCCTGTGCTTGTACGTCATGGATGTCCTTCCCGTTCGTCTCGTCTGCCGACTCCTCCTGCTCGGAGTGGGATGAGTGAAGATTTCGCAATATCTGGCGGGTTCCCCGCCGTTGGCGCGTGGTGATGCGCGTACGTGGGACTGACGCGATTCGATTCCGCGGCGTGAGGTGCGATTCCGGCGCAATCTCCGCATTGAGCAGCCGCCGGCTTACTCGTCAGCGGCGTCCTGGCTTGGCCTTGAGCTTGTGGGCGCCATGAGCACGGAGCCCACCGGTCACGGCTTGCCGCGGAGCTGTGGCACTTTTCTGTCAGTGACGGCGGCCTTGACCGGAAGCCGAGCAGTTGTCAGCCCAGCAGTTGTCAGCTCTCCCGCTGACCCACATCCGCATACCCGCGGCGCCTGACGGTGCCGCGCACGTACTGCGCCATTCCCGCCCTTCCCAGTTGTTCCGAGAAGCGAGCCCGCAGACATGACGTGAAGGGAGTGGCTCGGAAGGGGAGCCGGGCGGTCCTGGTGACGCCCGACCTGACGTGGCTTCTTTCTGAAACGGTCCGTGACCTGCAGTTTGTTCCCACTGGCCCCGACCCCGACCCCGACGCCGACGCCGACGCCGACGCCGACGCCGACGCCGACCCCGACACCGACGCCGACGCCGACGCCGACACAGGCACCGACGCCGACACAGACGGCGACCTGCACCGCAAGCGGGCACCGTCCCCACAGTCCGGGTAAGGGTCCCCACGGCCCCGGGTAAGGACGGAAGCGCGCCCCGCGCCCGGAACCCCTTACACGGCGATCCCGTTGGCGCTCAGTGCCACGTCGATGTTCCCCCGCGTCGCGTTCGAGTACGGGCACACCAGGTGCGCCGTCCTGACGAGCTCGACTGCCTTGGCCGGGTCCGTCACGGACGGCAGCGTGACCGCCAGCTCCACGCCGAGCCGGAACGTGCCGTCGGCGTTCGGGATGAGCATCACCGACGAGTCCACCGCGACGTCGCCCGTGTCGACCCGCTCGCGTCGCCCGAGCATGCTCACGACGGTTGAGAAGCAGGCCGCGTACCCGACCGCGAACAGCTGCTCGGGATTGGTCCCGTCGCCGTCCCCGCCCAGCTCCTCGGGCTGGCGAAGCACCACGTCCAGCATCCCGTCGCTGGTCCTGCCGTGCCCGTTGGCGCGCCCGCCGGTGACGTTGGCCTTGGCGGTGTAGAGCGGCTCAACCATGTCAGTCCTCCGGTCCGAAGTCTTCCCTATACCTGATTGTGAACCGTATACTTCAAAATCAGGAAGTCAATCGTTTACGATCAAGTCGTCTCCGGTTCTTGAGCCGCCCGACATGAGAGCGAGGGGAAACGCATGGACGAAGCAGCACCCGAGAAGGGCCCAGGTGCCGAGTTACGGATCGGCTACCTGCTGCCGACCCGTGACTGGGTCGTCATGGGCGATCGCGACCTCCCATCCCTGATCGGTCAGGCGCGGCTCGCGGAGGATCGCGGGTTCGACTCCGTCTGGGCGGGTGACAGCCCGGTGACACGTCCACGTTCCGATCCGCTGCTGGTGCTGGCCGCCGCGGCGGCCCTCACCGAACGCGTCACGCTCGGCACGGCGGTCCTGCTGCCTGCCTTGCGGCATCCGATCCTGCTGGCCCACCAGCTGGCCACGCTGGACCGCATGTCCGGGGGGCGACTGGTGGCGGGCATGGGCGCCGGTTTCCCGCACCCGAAGACGGAGGCCCAGTTCGAGGCGGTCGGCGTCGGGTTCAGAGGCCGGGTCAGCCGCATGGAGGAGTCGATCGCCGCGATGCGCCGCCTCTGGAGTGAGGAGGAGGTGTCGTTCCAGGGAACGCACTTCGCCTTCCACGACGTACGCCTCGCTCCGGAACCCGCACAACGCGGAGGTCCGCCGATCTGGCTCGCCGGAGGCGGTTCTGATGCGACCCTGCGCCGTGTGGCCAGGCTGGCGGACGGCTGGCTCCCCTACCCACCCGACCATCAGACGTACGCCGACGAATGGACCTCCATCCTGCGTACCGCCGCCGCCCACGGCAGCGCGGAGGTCACCGACAACCCTGGCGGGTCCTGTCGAGCCGACACAGCCTCCCGCACCGACGGGGCGAGCGGCGACTGCTCCCCGCGTCGCCGGACCGATGGCGGCATCAAGCCCTCCCGCACCACCGCTGACGGGGGCGCTCGGAGTCCGGGCCCGACACCTGCCCTGTACGCCACGATCTGCCTGGACGACGACCCCGAGCGGGCCCGGTCCCGCCTCCGTACCAGCGTCGAGCGCTACTACAACGCCCCCTTGGAGGTCGTCGAGGGGATCCAGGCCATGTTCGCCGGAACAGCGGCGGACGCCGCCGGGTGGCTCCGGGGATACGCGGCCGCAGGGGCGCGGCACGTGGTGATCCGGCTTGCCGTGGACGACCACCGCGCGGCGCTGGAGGAGTTCGCCGCCCGGACCCTGCCCCTGCTACGAAACGGAGCACAATCATGACCACGTTCGTCCTCGTCCCCGGCGCCTGGCACGGCCCCTCGGCATGGGACCGTGTCGTCCCCCTGCTCGAAAGGGCCGGCGCCCGTACCGTGACGCCCGACCTCGCCGCCACACCCGAGACCGGTCTACGCGACCACGTGGAGACCGTCGTCGCCGCGCTCGACGCCGTGGGCGAGCCGGTCGTGCTCGCCGGCCACAGCTACGCGGGCCTGGTCGTACGGCAGGCGGCCGACCGCAGTCCCGAACGCGTTGGGCACGTCGCCCTGATCGACGGCTGGGCCGGGCCGGACGGGGCGGGGATGTTCACCCTGGCGCCCGAGGCGTTCGTCAGCCGGATCAGGGCCGCCGCGGACGAGAAGGGGCTGGTGCCCGCACCGGCACCGGGGGCGTTCGGCATCGACGACCCCGACGACGCGGAGTGGCTGCGGCCCCGCCTGCGCCCCCACCCCCTCCGGACGTTCACCGACACCACCACCCTCACCGGAGCCGTGGACCGGATCCCCGGCACCGCCCTCTACTGCCGGCCCCGAACCATGCCCTTCGACGAGCTGGCCGAGAAGGTGGGCTATCGGACGGTCCCCGTGGACGGGCCGCACAACGTGATGCTGGCACTTCCGGAAGCCGTGGCCCGCTTCCTCCTCGACATCTCTGAGGTTCAGAATCGAGAAGCGTGAAGACTACAGTGGAGAAGTGGACCAGCGGACGTACAACCAGTACTGCGCGACGGCGCGAACCCTCGACCTCGTAGGGGAGCGATGGACCCTGCTGCTCGTGCGCGAGCTGCTGACCGGGCCCAAGCGGTTCGGTGACCTGCAGAGCAGCCTCCGCGGCCTCGGCACCGGACTGCTCGCGGCACGGCTGAAACACCTCGAACGCGAGGGCCTGGTCCGCAAGGTCGTGCTGCCGCCGCCCGCCCGCACTCCCGCGTACGCCCTGACACGGGCGGGCACGGAGCTGGGCCCCGCGGTCATGGCGCTGGCGCGGTGGGGGATGAAGTGGGCCATGGGGGAGCGCCGGGAGGACGAGGCGTTCCGGGCCGGCTGGGCCGTGCTGGGACTGCGGGCCTGCTTCGACGCGGAGGCGGCGTCAGGCGTGCGGGCGGTGTACGAGTTCCGGATCGCCGACGAGGTCTTCTACGCGCGGGTGGACGACGGGACGATCGAGACTGTGTTGGGGGCGGCGCAGCAGCCGGACGCCGTGATCGAGATGGACGACGAGACGCTGGTGGAGCTGGCCGCGGGGGAGAGGACGCTCGCGGACGGGATCAAGGACAGGGACATACGGGTGTCGGGCGACATGAAGGCGCTGGGCCGGCTGCACTCGCTGTTCCACCTCCCACGACCGGAATCGCGGGAAGCGGCGCACCAGGCTTGACGCTTGTGACGTGAGCCGCCGCCTTGCCGGGGCGCCGGCGGGCCCTGCTGCGACAGGTTCGGGGACAGGGGCGGAGCGGCCACGCGACCAGATCGGTACCCGGATCCCAGCCCTTGGCGGGCATGAGTGGGTGGCGCCCGCCAGTACCCTTGGAGGCATGGCAGCTGGTGGTAGGGCGTCGGGCAGGCCCGCGAAGAAGAAGGGCCCGTCCAAGGGCACCGGCGGGCAGGTCCGCCGGGGTCTTGAGGGCCGGGGCGCGACCCCGCCCGCCGAGATGCGCCACTGGTACAAGGACAAGGCGCGATCCGAGCGCGTCGCCCGCGAGGATCGGGGCGGTGGCGCCCGGCGTCCGGCGCAGGCGCGTCAGAGGCGTGCCGAGGACGCCCCCGAGTACATCGGCGGACGCAACCCCGTACTCGAGGCGCTGTCGGCCGGAGTGCCGGCCAACGCCCTGTACGTCGCGCAGCGCATCGACAACGACGACCGCGTCCGCGACTCCATCAAGATCGCGACCGAGCGTGGCATCGCCCTGCTGGAGTCCACCCGCGACAAGCTGGACCGTCTCACCGAGGGGGCCGTACACCAGGGGATCGCGCTGCAGATCCCGGCCTACGACTATGCGCACCCGTCGGAGCTCGTCGACCTGGCGCACGACGCGGCCGAGCCGCCGCTGATCGTCGCACTCGACAGCGTCACGGACCCCCGCAACCTCGGCGCCATCGCCCGCTCGGCCACCGCCTTCGGCGCACACGGGCTCCTCGTCCCCTCGCGCCGCTCGGCGGGCGTCACCGGCGGCGCCTGGAAGACGTCCGCGGGTACGCTCGCCAACCTCCGCGTCGCCCGCTCCGCCAACCTCACCGCCGCGCTCCGCGAGTACCGCGACGCCGGCCTGTTCGTGATCGGCCTGGACGGCGAGGGCCGCACCGACATCGGCGACGTCGACCTGCTGACGGAGCCCCTCGTGATCGTCGTCGGCTCGGAGGGCAAGGGTTTGTCCCGCCTGGTGCGCGAGCACTGCGACGTGGTGGCCCGCATCCCGATGCACGCGGCGGCGGAGTCCCTCAACGCGGGGGTGGCGGCCGGCGTGGCACTGTACGAAGTCGCTCGTCACAGGCGTCGCTAGGCCCTACACTGGTAGGCCGCGCCGACGTAGCTCAATCGGCAGAGCATCTGTCTTGTAAACAGAAGGTCAGGGGTTCGATTCCCCTCGTCGGCTCTGCGTCAGAAAGGCCCCTGAACAGGCATTACGCCGTCAGGGGCCTTCTGCTTTCCGATCTTCAACCGGTGTCTTCGGCGTCTTCGGGAGCCACCTTGGGAGCCACCGGGGCCTGTTTGCCCAGGAGAGCGCTGGAGATGGCCTCCGTGGCCGCGCGCCGGTCGCCCTCCAGCAGGTGGCCGTAGACGTCCTTCGTGATCGAGATGCTGGCGTGGCGGAGCACTTCGGACACGACGTGCAGCGGGGTGCCTTCGGCGAGCATGAGCGATGCGCCGGAGTGGCGAAGCTCGTGGGGGTGCCAGTGGCCGAGGCCCGCTTTCCTGGCCAGCAGGGAGACAGATGCGAGAAGGTGTCCAGGTCGGACGGGTTGCCGAAAGAATCTGCTTTCGCCCGCTTGATCACGTGGGGCTTGCTGCCTGATAGCAGTTTTGGCAGAGCAAGTATCGGGCCTGTTGTTGGTCTTCGCAACAACCTCGCCCGTAATACTGGCTCTCAGAAGTTAAAGCGGTCGGGTGTATATGAAGAAATTCCCGAACAACTTGGCAGTCCTCAACCTGGATCAGCTATTTGGGCTGGTTGAGAGCCGGCTGAAACGGATACTGTAACGCCGCCAACTGCTCAGCAGGCCTCGCCAGGACCGGCTTGGACCTCCAGCCTCCATAACCTCACGCGGGCGGAAGGTTGAGGCTTTGAGCATCTCCGGCCGCGGCGGGTGCCGAATTCTGGGTGCGGACCGCGTCTACACCATGTACGCGGACGACCCGTTCCTCAGTGAGGTGGCGAGGCACATCAGGGACGCCTTCCAAAACCCGCAGGCGACCGATCCGAAGCTGGACCGGAACGGCAATCCGATCACCAAGAGCTTCCCCGGCAACTATGACGTGATACCCAGACCGCCCCTGACCAGGCGGGCGAGAAACGGGCGCGCACCCGACGGCCCTCTCCTCAACTCGAAGAACCGCACGCAGATGACCTGGTACTGCCCCAACCTCCCCGGGGCCGGCCCGGGCAAGCAGTGCGACGAGTATCCGTTCGCCTCCACCAACCAGGCGATCGGTGTCGAAGGCCAGCTCATCAACAACGTCTGGACGCCCACCTTCAACGCCTCACTTCGTCAGGTGAGCACCGACCACAACCAAGCTGCAGGACGCGACCTGGCGGCCTTCTACGCCCGCTACCGTGTCTTCACCTCTGGCCAGCTTGAAGGCGGCGCGGGCAACTGGCCGTCCAATGCCTTCTGGGTCAGAATCCGCAACGGCGCACCACCGTCATAACGTCATAGCCGGGAGAGGGCCTCGCCCTCTCCCGGCTCCTCCACCATCGGAAGGTGAGCATGCAGTCGCCGACGCACCTGCACGATCTCCTAGTCTCGACCATCTTCACCGAGGGACTCGATGACGAGATGGACCTCTGGACGCTGGGATTCAGCGCCCTCTGGGTCAAAGGAATGGATCGCGACGCCGTCGCCGAGGCCTTCTCCCTGGACCTCGTCACCAGCACGCCGAGCCACCTGAACGAATTGCTCGACAACAGTGAGGAAGGCGGGCCCACCTGGGTGGGCGAGGCCGGAGGGTGGACCTGCATCATTCCAGGGCCGACCGACGACGATTTCCTGCTGCCGTTGACGGCGGGCGGGCGGGAGGCGCTCTGCTTCAGTATGGATATGGGCGGCCATGACCATTTCAAGTATCTGAAGGACGGGGAGGTGGTTGTCGCCTTCCAGCCCACCTGGCCCGACCCCGTGCACGGGAGCGATCCGCACGCGCTCGACCACCTCATGGAAGGGCTGCGCTTCCAGACCAGCGGCGACGACGTCATCGAGGATCGCGTGGACGAGGGCGAGAGCATCAGCTCCGTCCTGACGCTGATCGGCCGGATCACGGGGACGGACATCGCCGCTGACTGGCTTGAGGCGACGCACTCGCTCGCCTACCCTCGCTAGTGCGTTGACCACGATGGTTCAGCTGGGCAGCGGCTTCCTTCGGAACCGGACCTCGCGGAGCAGTACGGCATAGCCAGAATGACCGTTCGCCGTGCGATGAAGGAGCTACGCGAGCGTGGCCTCGTCCGGAGCGTTCATGGCAAGGGCACCTACGTGCAGCAGCCCGCCCCTCCTGAGAACGCCGACGGGTGACGGTTGCTGTACAGCAACCCGTACAGCAACGCCGACTTACCTGATCACATGAAGACGGACTGGACCTGTTGCTCGGATATCCCTGAGCGTGATCCACCAGGCGCTTGCCCTGCCCTTGTAAACAGAAGGTCAGGGGTTCGATTCCCCTCGTCGGCTCGCAGGTAGAAGGCCCCTTCCGAGGTGTGGAAGGGGCCTTTTTCGATCTCTATGGAGCAGCTCCGTACAGCGTACCCTGGCGGAGATCCCCCGGGACTGAGCTTGAAGCAAGGTGGCGGATTCCATGGATCTTGCGAATCTGGCGGACAAGCGTCTGATCGGAGTGGTGGTCGCCCAGTTCGTGCATGGAGCTAACGCCCCTGAGGTCATCGATGTGTGGCTTCGCTTGGAATCTGTGATCATTGGCATCGGAGTCGCTTCCGACTGGTCGTTTGTGATCGAGCCAGACGAGCCAGGGCGGAGCTACGTGATGGAAGAGCTGGGCAGCCGCGTCGATGTGGTCTCCGCCCCGGATGACGTTCCTTTCGTACGGCACATCGGCGAACGGCTCATCCGTGTTGTTGAGCGGTTCGGCGGCGGTGTGGACGGTACCGAGCGGGTGGGAGCGGAGTTCGTGTTCGATCGGGGGAGTGTGGTCGCAGAGAGTTGGGCAGGCGACCTGCGGTTGACCAACGGCTGACTCACGATGAGGGGGGCCACTTGTGCCCATGCGGCTCGCTCGCCCTACGGTGCAAGGGTCGGTCGGCGCTGGGAACGCTTCTCTCCTGCTGTACAGCAGCGCGTACAGCAACGCTGTCTCACCGGACCGCATCCCGACCGTTGACGATCACCACTTGAGCAGGCCAGCAGCGCATCAACAGGGCTTCTGCCCTGCCCTTGCAAACAGAAGGTCAGGGGTTCGATTCCCCTCGTCGCCTCTGCAAGCGAAAGGCCCTTGAGCAGGCATCACGCCGTCAGGGGCCTTCTGCTTTCCGCTCTTCAACCGGTGTCTTGGGCACCTTCGGGAGCCACCTTGGAAGCCACTGGGGCCTGTCCGCACCGGAGAGCGTTGGAGATGGCTTCCGTGGCCGCGCGCCGGTCGCCCTCCCCGCAGCACGGGTGAGGAGCGGTCGGGCACGATCGGTCACGTCCGGCCGTACGCCCAACTCGGCGTCCCCACAAGCCGGGACTGCGGTTCCGACTCAACACCGATCGCTGACTTCCGCGCTCGCCGTAGTGCTTGGGGCGATCGACTGCCGCGGACCGACTTGGTCGGCCCTCACCGCGAACCTGCGGGCTGATGTTCCGCTGTGCGGCAACGCTGACCCGCTCAACAGGGCAGTGGCCGTCTGCGCATGCTGCTCAGGTCGACGTGGGAGCCGTCCGCCAAGCCCTACGGATCAGACGACGGGGCGTCCGATGAAGACGTGGGGAGTTCGCCCGTACGAAACAGCACGAGTGCTTCTTCGTACCATTCGGAGCTGTCGCCGGCCGGAGGCAGTTCGACTCCCGCACGTCCGGCCGGGGCCGAGAACTGCCGCCGAAGTTGTTCTGCGAGCTGATCGGCCTGCCTGAGCGTTTCCGGCAGGTCGTCGGGGGCGTCGACGCTGAGGCCGAGGACGGTCGCTCCGTCGCGGGTGAACGTGATGATCGCCTGGTAGTGGTCGCGAGCCCTGAGGTAGAGCGTGAAAGTGTCGGCTCCGCCGTCGAGGGCTTTCTCGTCCGCGTCATTCGCGGTGCCCAGGACATGAACCCGGACGAAAGACTGGAGCCGCTCGTCGCCTGGGTCGTCCACATTGACATAGCTGTCGATGAATCGCCCGAGGACCTCGGGGTTGCGCTCCGGAACCCAGACGTAGACGTCGAGACACGGCGGCATGACCCCAGCGTAGGTCTGCGTGCCGGCGGTCAGGCGCAGGAAGCCCAGGAGTTCGAGGCTGCCGTACGGCTACGTCACGGAGGTGGCGTCGTGCCATTCCCCGCCTGGCCGGAGTCGTCCGGTACGAGTGGCAGGAGGATCTCATAGAGGTCGCGAAGCTGGTCAGCGTCGACTGGAGGAAAGACGACGGTTGCTCCGACCGCGAGCAGGTAGGGCAACAGGGCCGCCGTCCGCGCCTCCTCGTCACTGGCGACGGCTGATCGCCACACCCGCTGGAGTGCGGACAGTCTGGCCTCGTCAAGGCGGGTCTGCACGGCACGCACATCCGCGTCCCATGTCGCCCACGCCCGCAGCGCGATGTCGAGTTCCGGACGATAGAGTCCTGTGCCGCCAGGGCGGACGAGTTTCGTCAGTCGCGCGAGGGTCGCACGGGCACCGGCCGACTCGCCGATATCGGCGATTGCGTTTTCGAGCGTTTCGACGGACAGTCGCTCGAAATGGGCCAGAAGCGCTTTCTTGTACCCCTCGGCGCCATCGAAGTGATGGTGGAACGACCCTTTCGACAGGTTGAGCCGAGCGGCGATCCGGTCGATTCGAATCCCGGCTGCGCCTTCTTCCGCGAGGACTTTCAGGCCTTCGTTCAGCCACCGGTCCCGTGCCGTGCTCATCCGACAAACATACCATCGGGTATGGGGCGCGTCGGCGCTCGCCGAGGCGCATGCGAGCTTCATGCGACGAAGCTGTGGACGCCGACCGCGACGCAGATCAGCAGCATGACGGTGGCGTTGAGGAAGAGGTTGCGGCCGAAGTCTCGTGCCGCGATGTGCATCGCGATGGCGACCATGAAGTAGAGGACGAGCGCGGCACAGGTCACGGCGCCGAGATACGGCAGCCAGATGCCCAGGATCAGTCCGGCCGCGGCGGCGAACTTCAGCGGTGGCATGATCCACCAGTGACGTCGCGGCCAGTTCACGTCTTCGAAGCACTGGGCGATGAACGGAACGGGTTTGATGCACATGACGGCGTCACCGGCCTGGATGATCGCTAGGGCGACAAGCGGCCAAACCGGATCGGGGAATGCTGACATCTCTCTCCTCGGGCGATGAATTCCCACGATACACTGAAACGGTGCCATACCGTATAGTACGGACGGGTGGCGGTGGATTTCCTCGCTGTGCCTCCTCCACTACTGGCCTGTATGCGACTCGGAGGCCAGCCGGGCGCCGTGGAAACGGCCGGCTTCAGGGGAGGACGACGATGCGCCCGCGCGGGCGGTGAGGGTCGGTGCTCTCCTGGAGGAGGTGGGACCGGGCGGCCTCGCTGAGCGGCAGCCGTGTCCCGATCCGGGAGACCAGGGTGCCGCGGGCCAGGAGGTGGTTGATCGCCGTGGCCGCCGACGCGAGCTCGGTCACGGTGGCGTTGCTGATCGCGAAGCCGCGGAGACTGGCGTTGCGCGTGTAGAGCTGCCCGACGGGGAGCACGGGGGCGGCGCCGAGACCGGCCATGATGATCATTCGGCCGCCGGTGGCGAGTAGGGGGACGGTCTGTTCCAGGTGGTGCCGGCCGGAGTTGTCCCAGAGCACGTCGACCCCGTTGGGAGCGAGTTTGGCGATCTCGGCGTACATGTCCGGGTCGTGGTAGTCGACGACCTCGTCGGCGCCGCACCGCCGGCACCAGTCGAAGTCGTCCCCGCGCGCGGTCGCGATGACGCGCGCCCCCGCGGCGGCGGCGAGCTGGACGGTGGCCGTGCCCACCCCGCCGCCCGCGCCGCCCACGACGATCGTCTCCCCGATCCGCAGGCCGGCCTCCTCGAACAGGCCGAGGTGCGCGGTGGCCGCGGTGTGCAGGGCGGCGACCGCGGTCTCCGGATCAACGCCGCCAGGCAGGTGGTAGAGCCGGTCGGCGGGTACGGCGGCGTACTCGGCGAAGGACCCCTGGCGGCCGTCGTGCCCCAGGCTGTTGCACCACACCAGGTCGCCGGGGGCGAACCCCGGCGCCGCCGTGACCACGCTGCCCACCAGGTCACGCCCGATGACGAACGGGTACGGCAGGCGGGTCCGGTAGGCGCCGGAGCGGACGAAGGTGTCGACGTGGTCGACGGCGAGGGCCAGCGCCTTCACCAGGACCTCCGACGGGCCGGGCTCGGGCACGGGGAGCCGGCCGATCCGGATCTCCTCCGCGGGACCGGGCCGCGTGATGTACGCCGCGGTCATGGTCCCCCGGTCGCTCATCGTTCCTCTTCCAGGTCGGAGAGGTACGTCCGCGCCCACGCCTGCCTGAGATCGTCCTCGGCGGCGCCGCCGAAGGTGTAGGCCGGAGACAGGATCGGCAGCGCGCTCTCCACGTGCACCAGGATCACGCGATGGGCGGGGTAGCCGGGACCGTTCAGGTTGAGCAGCCAGAGGTGCAGCCACTCGTACACGGGGTCGCCCGGGTCGCGGAACTCCGCGGTGCCCTTGAACCGGTAGCCCCGCCTGCGGAAGAAGTCGATCGAGTTGATCTCGATGCGTGGATCGCGTTCCAGGTTGGCGACCGTGGTCGGGGACGCGATGTCCATGAACGCGATGTGCTCGTCGTCGTACACGCGCATCGAGCCCTTGGGGGAGAGATTGGGCGAGCCGTCGGGGCACACGGTGGCCACGAAGGACAGCCGCGCGCTGTCCACGATCAGGCGCATGTCGTCGTCGATGGTCCTCATCGTCTCCCCTTCGGCAGGGCCAGGCTCCGGCCTTTCCGGCCTTTCCGGCCTTTCCGGTCCGGAGGGAGAAGGGCAACGGCGTCCAGATACGCGGCGCCGTGCCGTACGCGGTCTCACAGCGTTGCGGACGTGAGCCGGGCGACGCCCGATCTCGGCGTCACCCGCCTGCCGACCAGCGTACATGGGGCGTGAGCGGTGCCCTCAGAGGTGGTGGGACAACCGTTCCGTCAGGATCCGGGCGCGCGCGAGCTGGACCTTGCGCGCCTGCCCCGCGGCGAACCCCGCCAGGAGCCACGGAGCCGTCAGTTCGAGCCGGTCGCTCACCCGGGTGCCGGTGCCGTCCGGCTCAAGGTCGAAGCGGTAGGCCATGCGAATGCGTCCCGGGCTCCGCACCTCGCCGTGGACGGACAGGCCGTCGGTGTGGAGTGCCACCCTGATCGGGTTGTCGTACGTGAAGATCCGGAGGAACCGGAAGCGCTCGACCGCTGTGTACCGGATCACGGCGGGCTCGGAGCGGTCCACATCGCTGACGGCGACCACGAGAGGGGACAGGCCGATGTAGCTCTCCGGAGTCGTGAGGTGCTCGAACACCTTCTCCGGGGCGACGTCCACGTGGAATGCGTGGGTCAGCGCCCTGTTCGACACCCGGCCTCCCGTCCTGCGTGTTCTGTCGCGGAATTCTCGCAGATTCCCTGTCGCCGGGTAACTCAGAATGATCACGAACGGGTGTGATGCGGTGTGGCTCGTCGGCTGAAATGATCAGGCTGGTCTCTGTACCCCCTGAGCATCGCGGGAGCACTCTTGTTCAAGCGCCGTGGTTCGACCCTGTCCGCAGCCCTTGCCGCGCTGCTGGTGACCGTCGCCGTTCCCGGAGCGGCGGCCGACGACGTGACGGACGATCCCACCTATCCGGGGCCGGTCTACCGAACGGTCACGGACAAGAGCGGGATGCTGTCGTTGCAGACCAATGGGCGGCCGGACGGGCGGGACATGGTGTTCCGGATCTCGGGATCCGTTTACGCCAACATCGAGGGCAACGCCTACGACCCGCAGCTGCGTCATGGTCAGAAACTGTTCAACATCGAGGGCTACAACATCCGGCGGCTGTACCGGGTTCCCGGCACGACGCAGCTCTACCAGCTCTCGCGCGAGATCGTCTTCTACACCGACCCCGCCGACCCCACGAAGATCGTGCGGGAGTGGAAGAACCCGATCGACCTCAAGACCTACCCGGTCGTCCCCATCAACAACGACGCCGTGAACTTCGGGCCGTTCAACGTCACCTCCTCCTACGCCGGCCCGCCGCTGCGGCAGATGTACGACGAGACCGAGTGGACGAGCGACATCCCGGTCCGCACGGACCTCAGGACCACCCTGGGCGAGCCGTTCGGCCTGGTGAACGGCGTCTACGCGGCTCAGGAGATGTTCGACTTCTACGTCGACGACCGCGAGGTCGCGGCCCGCACGGTCGCCGGCTCGGTCCCCAAGGGCGCGATGAAGACCAAGATCAGCTGGTCGAGGACGAGCCCGTGGGCACCGTTCATGTGCCTGCCGGAGACCGACGTCCGCGGGCAGCTCACCTACCACGCCCGCAGCTGGTCGCTGGGCTCCTACCTCGACATCGAGCCGTGGCTGCGCGCGGAGATCGACGCCGCCTACCCGCTCTACAGGACCGCCCCCGCCGCCCCCGGCCCGAGCGAGAACTCCTGGACCTCCTTCTACAACAAGCAGCTCGGCAAGGGCGCCACCACGTGGACCGGGTGGTGCGCGACCAACGGAAAGGCGTGACGACGCTCGCATGGCTGAGGACATTGCGCGGGGGGCCGTCATCGGGTTGCCGCTGGGACTTGGGCTGGGATACCCGGTGTCGCGCCTGTTCGACGAGGACCTTGACGGCTACGTGGCCATGCCGGGCGTGATTCTGGCCATAGCGCTGATCTTCCCCGTTGGATGGCTGCTCGCGAGACTGGCGCGAATCCCGAGCCCGCTGCGCACCGCGCTGCTCGCGCCCGTGCTGTTGTGGGTGCTCAGCCAGGCGGCGGCACTGGCTGTGCCCCTCGCGAGCCCGAGGATGGTTCTCCTCGGAATCGCCGGGCTCGCCGTTGTGAGCTACGCGGGCGCCGCACGACTGACGGGGACCACGTCACTGGCGCCACGCGTGATCGCCGCTGGGATGGTGTGCGCATGCGTGGTCACGATACCGGTGGTCGAGGAACGGCGGGCGGAGACCCGGCAGCGGCAGCAGCGGACCGCGTACATCGACCACCTCCGTGAGTCCGTACCCCTGGCGGTGCCCGCTGTGGTCCCCGGCCGCAGGCTGGTCAGGGCGCTGATCCTCGCCGAGGACGTCCTGGAGCTCTCCTACGCCAAGGGTCGTGGGAACGACGCCGACGTGTTCGTCCGCATCACCGACGACGACGATCCGCGCCACGCCTGCGAGGTGTGGAACAGCAACGACGCCGAACCCGGCTGTCGAAGACTCGCGGCGGACCGTTGGCTCTGGCGGCACGAGACGGAGGGCAGGATGGTGCTGTTCGCCAAGGTCGGGCATCGGCTGGTCGAGGTCGACTCGGGGAGTCTGACGGTTCACGACGCCCTCACCGTGGGGAGCGAGTTGCGCACCGTCAGCGCGGAGTACTTGGCCGACGTGGGTGACTGAGTGGTTCGCCGTGCTCAACTCAAGGGACATTTCGGTCAGTAGCGAAGGATTCCGGCCCTAACGTGGGGGCCATGAGAACCTCCTCCGAATCCCCGTGGGCAGCGGTCGCGGCGGCCGGTGTCACCGTCGTGCTGTGGGCCTCCGCCTTCGTGTCCATCCGCAGCGCCGGCGCCGCGTACTCCCCGGGCGCGCTGGCCCTCGGGCGGCTGCTCGCCGGGGTTCTGGTGCTGGGGGTCATCTGTCTGGTGCGGCGGGTGGGATGGCCGGCGCGGGCCGCGTGGCCGGGCATCCTCTGCTCCGGCGTGCTGTGGTTCGGCGCGTACATGGTGGCCCTGAACTGGGGTGAGCGGGAGGTCGACGCGGGCACGGCGGCCATGTTGGTCAACGTCGGGCCGATCCTCATGGCGCTGCTGGGCGGGTGGCTGCTGGGCGAGGGGCTGCCGCGGCGGCTGCTGGCCGGGATGGGGGTGTCGTTCGCGGGGGCGGTCGTCGTGGGGGTCTCGGTGTCCGGGTCCGGGTCCGGGCACGCCTCCGTGCTCGGGGTGGTGCTGTGCCTGCTGGCCGCCGTGTCGTACGCCGGGGGCGTCGTGGCGCAGAAGCCGGCGTTGAAGCACGCCGGCGCGTTGCAGGTCACCTTCTACGGGTGTCTCGTGGGCGCCGTCGCCTGCCTTCCCTTCGCGGGCGTACTCGTGAGCGAGGCGGCCCGGGCTCCGCTGTCCGCGACGCTCAACATGGTGTACCTGGGTGTGTTCCCGACCGCGCTGGCGTTCACCACCTGGGCGTTCGCCCTGGCGCGGACGACGGCCGGGAAGATGGGGGCGACCACCTACGTGGTGCCGATGCTGGTCGTGCTGATGTCCTGGGTGGCGCTGGGGGAGGTGCCCGGGATCATCACCCTGGCCGGCGGGGCGCTCTGCCTGGCGGGGGTCGCCGTCTCCCGTCGTACGGGCTCCGAACCGGCCGCGACTCCCGCGGCCGGGGCCGGCTCCCGGTGAGGTCGCGTTCGACGGTACGGGCGTAGAGCGGGGGCGTCAGCCGCGGACCGCGCACAGGAGGCGGTTGTTGCCGCGCTGCCACAGCGTGCCGACCTCCGCGAACCCCGCCTCCCGCAGCGCCGTGACGTGCTGCGACAGCAGGTGCGACTCCGAGCCGTGATGGTCGGCGCCGGCCGTGGTGCGGGCGGCGTCCAGCTCGGCGAAGTCCGGGTCCGCGGTGACCGCGTCCCACCAGCTCCGCCAGTCCTCGGGCTCCTTGCCGGCGAAGACCCGCTCGGTCTCCCGGTCGTGCACGGCCCGCTCCAGCCGGGACAGGGCGGGGGTGGCGTCGTCGGAGTCGAAGTGGTCGCCGTTGAGCAGGAGCCCGCCGGGCCGCATCACGGAGGCCAGCTCGGCGTACACGCGGCGCAGGTCCGGCTCGGAGATCCAGTGCAGCGCGGTGGTGCTCACGGCCACGTCGACCGGCCGGTCGAGGCCGAGCGAGGCGGTCCAGCCGGGGGTGCGCAGGTCGAGGGAGACGAACGGGAGCTCCGGGTACGCGGCCCGGCCGAGCCCGATGAGCAGTGGGTCGGCGTCGACGGGGATGACCGTGGCCTTGGGCAGCCGGTCGACCAGGCGGGCGGACAGCGAGCCGGGGCCGCAGCCGAGGTCGAGCACGAGGGGGTCGGGGCGGCCGGCGGCCTCGACGGCGTCGATCAGCACTTTGAACCGCTCCTCGCGGTCGGGCAGGTAGCCCTCCTGCTGCCGGTCCCAGCGCGCGATCCACTCCCGTGCGGCATCGTGGGTGAGCACAATCGTCTCCCTGTCACTGTCGAGTACGTAACTGTCGAGTAGGCTTTCGGCAGTCACAAGCTAGAGCACGAAGGCGTAACTGGTCAATTGAACTTCAACAGTCACACCGATGCCGTGGTCCGTGTCGCGGTGGCGCTGGTGAACGGGCTGACGCCCGGCGAGAGCCGCGGGCGTGCCGTCGCGCCCCCGGGCGACCTCGCCGTCACCGCCACCGAGACCCTCCGCTCCGCGTACCCGGGCCATCGCGAGGTGGCCGCGGAGGAGGCGCGGGAGCTGGTGGAGATCGCGGGGCGGCTGCGCGTGGTGTTCGAGGCGGTCGCGCGTGACGACATGGACACGGCGGCCCTCCAGGTCAACGCCGTGCTCCACGACACCCGCGCCCGCCCCATGCTCGAACGGCACGACGGCGAGCCCTGGCACCTGCACTTCCACGGCCCCGGCGGCACCATGGCCGGCGACTGGGGGGCGAGCTGCGCCACCGCGCTGGCGGTCGTCCTGGGCGGGGAGTTCGCCGACCGCCTCGGCGTCTGCACGGCGCCGCACTGCGACCGGGTGTACGTGGACGTCTCGCGCAACGGCACCCGCCGGTTCTGCTCGACGGCGTGCCAGAACCGGGTGAAGACGGCCGCGTTCCGCGCTCGCGGCAGGGTGGGGTGAAAGGCCCGGCGATGGGCCCCAACTCCAGCTCCCCGGGTGCGGCCGGGGAGCTGGAGCCCGTTCATTCAGCGACGGTCCGCTCCGCCTCCACGCGGAGGGCGGCCAGTCGCTCTGCCTCGTCGTGCAACGCCGCGATCAGGAGCAGCTCCAGGCGGAGCTCCTCAAGATCCGGCGCCGCGAGGCCGTCAAGGACGCTCATGGCGGGCCTCCTCTGAGAGGAGGACGCCCCACCGGTCACACCGGTTTACCGCTCCGCGGATATCGGTCCCAGCGAAACCCCGCCCCGGGTGGACCCGGAAGGCGTCACTCCCGGAACCGCTCCCATGCGGACTGCCGGGTCATGCCCAGTGAGGCCCCGATGCGCTCCCAGCTCACGTCCCGCGTGCGCAGGTGCCGTACCCAGTCGTGCAGGTTGTCGTCGACCTGGACCTGCACCGCGGCGATCTTGGGGAGATGGTCGAGGATCTGCTCCTCGGTCATGGTCTCCCACATGGGCAGGCGCGGCTCGGTGGAGGCGGCGAGCCGCTCCTGCTCCAGGATCTCGGAGCAGAGGCCGACGCACTCGTCGCAGATGTGGACGCCTGGGCCCGCGATGAGCTTCGCGACGTCCGCGCTCTGCTTGTGGCAGAACGAACAGCGGAGGTTCTCTTTCCAGTCAGGCATGTCCTGACACTAATCCGTCAGGCGATGCCTGACAACCTCCATCCGGGTCCGGATGATCTCCTGGCGTTCCTCGCTGATCCTGCGGCAGATCGTCACGTACGCGTTGACGACCTTGCAGTAGGCCTGGCGCGCCTCGTCGAGCTGGGCGGCGAGCGCGACGATCCGGTCGAGGTCGCCCCGCAGCTCGGCCTCCGTGAGAAGCGCGCGCGTCTCCTCCATGATCTCTTCGGCCCGCAGCCGTGTCCTGCGGAGCACTGCCGAGCACTCGGAGAGCTCCCTCAGGCGCGCCGAGGAGACGATCAGCTCCGCGGCGCGCACCGCCGAGCCGGTTTCCCCGTGTCTGCGGAGATCAGATGCCACTCCCGCCACCTCCCCGGTCGAGATTGCCTAAGCGTAGACGCGTGAAAGGGTGCGGCGGATCACCGCGGAAGGCCCTGGGGTACGGCACTCCTACCGGTGGGAAAGTTCTCTACCCACGGTGGAGAAACCCCTTCCTGAAAGTAATTCGGTGCTGACAAATAGTGACCGATTAGCACTATTGCCGGGGCTTTTCTGGAATAGGGGAAGAATTGTCGGAGTCGGGAGGGGACGGGAAAAAAGCGTGCGGCGAAGTCGGCCGATCGCCCCACGCGCCCACCGGCCTTCGTCACATACTGAAACGAGGTGGAGGCGGACTGTAGCGGCGAGGGGCGCGGCTGTGGCTATCACGACATCGGCGAAGGACGAGGAGACGGTGGACGTCAGCATCGTCATCCCGGCCCGCGACTGCCGGCCGTACCTGGACCGGTGCCTGACCTCGGTCCTGGTTCAGCGGGTGCGCAAGGAGATCGTCGTCGTCGACGACGGCTCGACCGACGGCAGCGCGGAGCTGCTCGACCTCTACGCCGCCTACCACAGGGCCAGCGTCAGGATCGTGCGCCTGGAGGGCGCGGGAGGAGGGGCCGGGCGCCCGCGCAACGTCGGCCTCGACCACGCCACCGGCCGCTACGTCTTCTTCTGCGACGCCGACGACTACCTCGGGCCCGAGGCGCTGGAGCGCATGGTCGCCATGGCCGACCGCAACGGCTCCGACATCGTGCTCGGCAAGATGGTCGGCCACGGCCGCCGGGCCCCGGTCTCGATGTTCGCCCGCGACGCCGAGCACGCCGACCTGGGCGCCAGCGCGGTCTACAACAGCCTGTCGTGCTTCAAGCTGTTCCGCCGGGACATGCTCGAACGCCACCGCATCCGCTTCGCGGAGAGCCTGCTCGTGGGCGAGGACATCTACTTCACCGTCCACGCCTACTGCCACGCCGGGGTGATCTCCGTGGTCGCCGAGCACGACTGCTACCACCTGGTCGCCCGCTCCGACGGCAGCAGCATCATGCAGCAGTCCGGCAGCCGCGATCCGCTGGGCTGGCTCGCCATGATCCGCGGGCCGGTCCAGCTCATGCTGGAGCACGTCCCTCCCGGCCCGCTGCGCGACCACCTGCTGCTGCGGCACTTCAAGCTCGACGTGCTGGCCCAGCTCGGTGTGCCGTTCCTGGAGTCCGGCCAGGTGCGGCGCAAGGACATCGCGCAGGAGGTCGCGGCGCTGTGCGACGAGTGGCTGACGCCGGGGGTCCACGCGCGGCTCGGCCGCATGGGCCGCCAGCGGATCGCCTCCCTCGACGACGTCGACCGGCTGGGGCGGCTGGCCGACATCGAGGCCGCCGCCGTCCGCCGCCGGCTGACCGCGCTGCGCTGGGAGGACGGCCTGCTCGTGGTCGCGGGCACGGCCGGGCTCGACGGGGTCCACCTGCCGTACACGATGTCACTGGTGCTGCGTGAGCGGCACGACGCGGGGCGGGAGCTGGTCGTGCCGGCCGCGTGCGAGGGGGACCGGTTCACGGCCCGCGTGGACGTGTCGGAGCTGGGCTCCGGCATCTGGGACGCGCGGATCGCCATCGAGCTGGAGAGCGTGCTCCGGACGGGCCGGCTGGGGGCCGACCGTGACGAGGACGTCGCCCGCCCCGCCGCCCGGCTCGTCGGCGAGGCCGTCGTCATCCCGTACTTCACCAAGGACAACGGCAACCTCAGCGTGGACGTCGGCGGGCACCTGATGACCGTGCCGGGCTGTGTGCGGGTCACCCGTACCCGATGGGCGCTGGGCAACCGGCTGGCCATGGACGGCGAGGTCACGGTCGGCGGTTCGGCGCCCGCCGCGTCGGCGCTGCGCCGGCTGATCTGGCGGGAGCGGCGCAGCGGCGCCGAGCGGGCCGAGCGGGTGGTGCCGCTGCCGGACGGCGGGTTCACGGCCCGGCCCGCGATCGGCCGGCTGACGCCCGGCACCTGGGACGCCTACCTGGAGGTCGTGGTGGGCGGGCCCCCCGCACGGTTCCGGGTCGAGATCGACGCCGAGACGGTGGCCGCGCCGCGCCGCCTGTGGGGCGGGGCCGTGTTCCGCAGCGTGCGGCCGTACGCGACGCCGGGCAAGGGGCGGTTGAGCGCCGTCGTCCGGAAGCTCACCGCACGTACCGTGCTTCAGAGAATCCTGCCGTAATTGCTACCTATGTGCAGGTGCAAGGGAATGTCCTAAAGTAGGGCATGTTGTGACGCCCTAGCTGAAGGATGTGCCGTGCACGTACCCGATGGCTTCTTCGACGCGGCCGTGTCCGTCTCCGCCGGAGCCGTGGCGGCGGCCGGCGTGGCGGTGTGCCTGCGCGGAGCCCGGCGCGAGCTGGACGACCGCACCGCTCCCATGGCGGGGCTCGTCGCCGCGTTCGTCTTCGCCGTGCAGATGCTGAACTTCCCGGTCGCGGCCGGCACCAGCGGGCACCTGCTCGGAGGCGCGCTGGCGGCGATACTCGTCGGCCCCTACACAGGGGTGTTGTGCATGGCCGTGGTCCTGCTCGTCCAGGGCGTGTTCTTCGCCGACGGCGGGCTCACGGCGCTGGGCATCAACATCACCATCATGGGCATCGTCACCGTGCTCGTGGGCTGGGGCGTCTTCCGGTTGATCACCCAGCTCGTCCGGGGCAAGGGTGGGGTGACGGCCGCCGCGTTCCTCGCCGCGCTGGTCTCGGTGCCCGCCGCGGCGCTGGTGTTCACGCTGCTGTTCTGGATCGGCGGCACGGCGCCGATCGAGGTGACGGCCGTGGCCGCCGCCATGGGCGGCGTCCACGTGCTCATCGGCATCGGCGAGGCCGTGATCACCGCGTTCACGGTCGGCGCGGTCCTCGCGGTCCGCCCCGACCTGGTGTACGGGGCGCGCGGGCTGGCCACGTCGCTGGTGCTGCGCGGCGCCGACGGCGCCACGACGGTGGAGCCGGCCCGGCCGGCGCCCTCGGGAGTGCGGCCGCGACCGTTCCTGCTCGGCGGGGTCGGCCTGACGCTGCTGCTGGCGGGCGTGGTGTCGTTCTTCGCCTCCTCCAGCCCGGACGGCCTGGAGGCGGTCGCCGAGAACAAGGGCTTCCTCGACCAGGCGACCGACCACCTGATGAGCTGGTCGCCGCTGGGGGACTACGGTGAGGTGGGCGGCATCCCCGTGGGCGTCGCCGGGGTCATCGGCGTCGGCATCGTGCTGCTCGTCGCCGGGGCCGTCGCCTACGTGGCCCGCGGCCGGTCCGCGGGCGAGCAGGCCCGCGGGCAGGACAAGGTCCACATCTAGGGAAGGCGCGGAGTACGGATGGGCGCGGGGCACCACCACCAGCTCTACCTGCCGGGCGGTTCGGTGGTCCACCGGCTGCCGCCGCAGTGCAAGCTGCTCGCCGTCTTCGCCTTCGCCGTGGTCGTGGTGGCCACGCCGCGCGAGCGGTTCTGGGCGTTCGGCCTGTACGCAGTGATGCTGGCGGCGGTCGCCTGGGCCGCCCGGGTGCCGCCGGGGCACGTGCTGCGGCGGATGGCGATCGAGCTGCCGTTCGTGCTGTTCGCCTTCCTCATCCCCGTGATCGGCCTGGGGGAGCGGACCACGGTGCTCGGCCTCTCGCTGAGCGTGCCGGGGCTGTGGGCGGCGTGGAACATCCTGGCCAAGGCCACGCTGGGCGTCATCGCCTCCATCCTGCTGGCGGCCACGACCGAGCCCCGGGTGATCCTGCTGGGGGCGCAGCGGCTGCGCGTGCCGTCGCTGCTGGTGCAGATCGCCATGTTCATGCTGCGCTACCTCGACGTGATCCTGGACGAGATGCGGCGGATGCGGGTGGCCCGCGAGTCGCGCGGCTTCGAGGCCCGGGACGTCCGGCAGATCCCCGTGATCGCCCGCTCGGCGGGGGCCCTGTTCATCCGCTCGTACGAGCGGGGTGAGAGAGTGCACCTGGCGATGCTGAGCCGCGGCTACTCCGGCCGTATGCCGATGATCGGCGAGGTCTCGGCGTCGGCCGCGCAGTGGGGGACCGCACTCCTGCTGCCGGTTTCGGCTCTGGCGGTGTTGGGACTGTCCCTGTGATCGTGAACTCTCTCGAAGTCAGCCGGCTGGCCTACGCCTACCCGGACGGCACGCAGGCCCTGTTCGGCGTGGACCTGACGATCGGCCGGGGCGAGCGGGTGGCGCTGCTCGGCCCGAACGGCGCGGGCAAGACCACGCTCGTCATGCACCTCAACGGCATCCTGACCCCCGGGCACGGCACGGTCGCCGTGGCCGGCACGCCCGTGCGCAAGGACACGCTCAAGGACGTCCGTCGCCGCGTCGGCCTGGTCTTCCAGGACCCCGACGACCAGCTGTTCATGCCGACCGTCCGCGACGACGTGGCCTTCGGCCCGGCCAACATGGGGCTGACCGGCGAGGCGCTGGAGCGCGCGGTCAGGGGCGCGCTGGACCGGGTCGGCATGCTGGAGGCCATCGACCGGCCGCCGCACCACCTGTCCTTCGGCCAGCGCCGCAGGGTGGCCGTGGCGACCGTGCTGGCGATGGAGCCGGAGATCCTGGTGCTGGACGAGCCGTCGTCCAACCTGGACCCGGCCGCCCGCAGGGAGCTCGCCGAGATCCTGCGCTCGCTCGACGTGACCGTCCTCATGGTCACGCACGACCTGCCGTACGCGCTGGAGCTGTGCGAACGCTCGCTGATCCTCTCCGACGGGGTGATCGCCGCCGACGGGCCCACGCGCGAGCTGCTCTCGGACGCCGAACTGCTCGCCGCCCACCGGCTGGAGCTCCCGTACGGCTTCGCCATTCCAGCTCCGGCCGAGCCGGCCTGAGCCGCGCCACAGCACCTCCAGTCGAAGTACAGTGGCTCATCGAGGAGGGGCCCAATGAAGCTGCGGCTTGCGCGACACGCCCTGGGTGACGCCGTGGTGGTGGCCGTGGAGGGTGAGCTCGACCTTTTCACGGCTCCGTTCCTCCGGGACGAGGTGCGCGACGCCATCAAGCAGGACAGCGCCCGGCTCGTCCTCGATCTCCAGCAGCTCTCGTTCATGGACTCCAGCGGCCTGTCGGTGCTGATCGAGGCGTGGCGGCTGGCGACCGGGGAGGGCGGCGGGGTGTCGCTGGCGGCCCCCCAGGCGCCCGTGGCGCGGATCCTGCGCACGACGGGCCTCGACCGCCGCATCAAGGTGTACTCCGACGTCGACAGCGCCGTGGGTGAGATTTAACCCACCCCGAGTAGAACTTCATTCGGTCGGCGGGTTAAGGTCCCCGATATGGACGTGAACGGATCTGCAGCAATCATCTCCGGCGGCGCCAGCGGTCTCGGTGAGGCCACCGCCCGTGAGCTGGCGCGGCACGGCGCGACCGTCGTCGTCGCCGACCTGAACGAGGAGCGCGGCAAGGCCGTCGCCGACGAGCTCGGCGGCGTCTTCGTCCGGACCGATGTGTCGGACGAGGACCAGGTGCAGGCCGCCGTGGACGCCGCCGTCGGCACCGGCAAGCCGCTGCGCGTCGTGGTCAACAGCGCGGGCATCGGCTGGGCCGAGCGCACGGTCAACCGCGACGGCGCCCCCCACAGCGCGGCCTCCTACCGCAAGGTCATCGAGGTCAACCTGATCGGCACGTTCAACCTCATGCGCATCGGCGCCGCCGCCATCGCCAGGACGGAGCCGGTGGACGCCGACGGCCAGCGCGGCGTGGTCGTCAACACCGCGTCCGTCGCGGCCCTGGAGGGGCAGACCGGCCAGCTCGCCTACTCCGCCTCGAAGGGCGGCATCGTCGGCATGACCGTCCCCGCCGCCCGTGACCTCGCCGCCATCGGCGTCCGGGTCAACACGATCTGCCCCGGCATCATCGACACCCCCATCTACGGCTTCAACCCCAACGCCGACGAGTTCAAGGCCAAGCTCGTCGCGCCCGTCGTCTTCCCCAAGCGCATGGGGCAGGCCGGCGAGTTCGCCCACCTGGTCCGCTCGCTCATCGAGAACGACTACATGAACGCCGAGGTCATCCGCTTCGACGGCGGCATCCGCTTCCAGCCCAAGTGAGGTCCCGTGTCTGACGACGTCCTCGTCGAGGAGTCCGGCGGCGTCGCCGTGCTCACGATCAACCGCCCGAAGGCGCGCAACGCGATCAACGGCGCGGTGGCCCGGGGCATCGCCGAGGCGCTGGACGCCCTCGACGGCCGCCCCGACGTGTCCGCCTACGTCCTGACCGGCGCGGGCGGCACCTTCAGCGCCGGCATGGACCTCAAGGGCTTCCTGGCCGGCGACTTCCCCGTGGTCGAGGGGCGTGGGTTCGGCGGCCTCACCGAGGCGCCGCCGCGTAAGCCGCTGGTGGCGGCGGTCGAGGGGTACGCGCTGGCGGGCGGCTTCGAGCTGGCGCTGTCCTGCGACGTGATCGTGGCCTCCTCGGAGGCGACGTTCGGCCTGCCGGAGCCCAGGCGCGGGCTGGTGGCCGGCGCGGGCGGCATCATGCGGCTGCCGCGCCGCATCCCGTACCACGTGGCCATGGAGATCGCCCTGACCGGCGACCACTACCCGGCCTCGCGCCTGTACGAGCTGGGCCTGGTCAACCGGATCACCGAGCCCGGCGCGGCCCTGGAGGGGGCGCTGGAGCTGGCCCGCAAGATCGCGGCCAACGCGCCGCTGGCCCTCGCGGCGACCAAAAAGGTGATCATCGAGTCGGCGGACTGGCCGCTGGAGGAGATGTTCCGCCGCCAGGGCGAGATCATCAACCCGGTGTTCGGCTCCAAGGACGCCATGGAGGGCGCGGCGGCCTTCGCCGAGAAGCGCGCCCCCCAGTGGAAGGGCGAGTAGCCCGTCCGTCCGCCCCCTCCCCTCCACGGGGAGGGGGTTTCTTTCTTCACGCGCGCATGACACGCCCTGCGTACGGTAAAAGAGAGGGCGTCTAAGCGGGAGGACGTATGAGCGGCTATTCCGGGTCGAGGTACGAGTCGGTCAAGCGTGGAGCGGGCACGTTGCTGACCGGCGCGCTCAGCGCCCTCGTCGTGATGGTGCTGATCCTCGGCGTGATGTGGGGCGTCGAGATCGTCGACTACCTGGCGAACGGCAGCCTCGACCAGTACGGGATCGTCGGATGGGAGCCCGAGGGGCTCGTCGGCATCCTGTTCGCGCCGTTCCTGCACGTCGGCTTCGGCCATCTCATGGCCAACTCGCTGCCGCTGCTCGTGCTCGGCTTCCTGGCCGCCGTGCGCGGCCTCGGCAAGTTCCTGGCCGCCAGCGCGCTCATCATCCTCATCGGCGGCCTCGGCACCTGGCTCACCAGCCCGGACATCATCACGGTGGGCGCCAGCGGGCTGGTCTTCGGCTACTTCGGGTACGTCGTGTGCCGCGGGCTGTTCGACCGCCGCGTCCTCGACATCGTCCTCGGCATCGGCGTGGCCGCCGCGTACTACTCGATCCTGTGGGGGCTGCTGCCCAACCAGCAGGGCATCTCGTGGCAGGGCCACCTGTTCGGCCTGATCGGCGGCGTCGTGGCGGCCTGGTTGCTGCGCCTCAAGCGGTGACCCGACCCGGCGCCGGAGATTCACCGGCGCCGGATCTCGTCGCGCGGATCAGGTCAGACGCGCTCGACCACGTAGTCGATGCACGCGGTCAGCGCCTCGACGTCGGCCGGGTCGATCGCCGGGAACATCGCCACGCGCAGCTGGTTGCGGCCCAGCTTGCGGTACGGCTCGGTGTCGACGATGCCGTTGGCGCGCAGCACCTTGGCCACCGCCGCCGCGTCCACGTCGTCGGAGAAGTCGATCGTTCCGACCACCTGCGAGCGGAACTCCGGCGCGGCGAACGGCGTCGCGAACGACGCCTTCTCGGCCCAGGAGTAGAGGCGCTGCGCCGAGTCGGCCGTGCGGGCGGTCGTCCAGGCCAGGCCGCCGTTGCCGTTCATCCAGTCGAGCTGGTCGGCCAGCAGGAACAGCGTGGCCACGGCCGGGGTGTTGTAGGTCTGGTCCTTCGCGGAGTTGTCGATGGCGACCGGCAGGCTGAAGAACTCCGGCACGTAGCGGTCCGTGGCGGCGATCTCCTCGACGCGGGCCAGCGCGCGCGGCGACATCAGCGCGATCCACAGGCCGCCGTCGGAGGCGAAGCTCTTCTGCGGCGCGAAGTAGTAGACGTCGGTCTCCTCGATCGACACGGGCAGGCCGCCCGCGCCGGAGGTGGCGTCCACGAGCACGAGCGAGTCGTCGGAGCCGACGCGCCGGATCGGCATGGCGACGCCGGTCGAGGTCTCGTTGTGGGTGAGCGCGTAGACGTCGACGCCGTCCTCGGCGACCGGCGTCGGGTGGGTGCCGACCTCGGACTTGATCACCGACGGCTCGCCCAGCCACGGCGCCTTGCGGGCGACGGTGGCGAACTTGGAGGAGAACTCGCCGAACGACAGGTGCTGGGAGCGGTCGCGGATCAGCCCGAAGGAGGCGATGTCCCAGAACGCGGTGGTGCCGCCGTTGCCCAGGACGACCTGGTAACCCTCGGGCAGCGAGAACAGGTCGGCCAGCCCGGAGCGCACGCGGCCGACCAGCTCCTTGACCGGCTTCTGGCGGTGGGAGGTGCCCATGACGCTCGCCCCGGCGGAGGCGAGGGCGGCCAGCTGCTCGGTGCGTACCTTCGAGGGCCCGCAGCCGAAACGGCCGTCGGCGGGCTTGATGTCAGCGGGAATCACGATGTCAGCCACCCGACCAGGTTACTGAGCCGCTCGGGATGACTTGCCCCGGGTCCGGATTGTGAGATGTGCGCGTCGCTGGTCGCCGCTCGTGACGATCACATACGCTCGGCCTGGTCAGGTGAATCTCGGGGGAGCAGTCGAGTCCGGAGGCCGGTTCGATCATGCCCAGCAGCCCGGTGTACCAGGTGATCGACGAGGCCGTGCGGAGGCCGTCGCCGCTGTCGAAGGAGCGCGGGCTGCCGATCCTGGTGTTCACCGGCGATCCGGCGACGGCCGGGCAGGCCGCCGGCACCGCGGCCTGGTTCGGCCGGCGGGTGCCGTACGCGGAGATCCACGCCGGGGACTTCCCGGACGTGGCGGCCATCGTCGAGCGGCTGGCGGGCGCCCAGGGCATGCTGTCCACCTGGGTGCGCGGCACGCTGCTGCCGCCGCCCCGGTTCCCGCTGACCCTGTTCGCCCTGTGGGCCTGGAGCCGGCGCGGCGCCGAGGTCCCGGGCGCGGGCACCCCGCCCAACCCCGTGGTGAAGCGGCTGGTGTTCCGGCAGTGGCTGATCGACTGGCGCAGGGAGCGGGCGCGCACCGGCCGGGTGCGCAGGGCCATGGCCGACTACGTGGGCCGCGCCATGACCACCTGGATCCCCGCCTCCGGCCTGGCCGCGTACGGGCTGCAGAAGCTCGTGGACGGCCTCAGCCTGCTGGTGTGGGGGGCGGGCATCGCCGTCGCGCTCGTCGGCGGCCTCGTCCACGCCCTGCTGCTGATCCGGGGGCCGATCTTCTACCGCTGGTTCCGCCGGGCCCCCTACTTACGGCGCGGGCGGGACGAGAGCGTCATCGAGTACGCGGTGCGCGTCAGCGAGGCGCCGCCGGAGGAGGTCGAGCGGCTGCTGGTCGCCGCCCTGCTGGAGGACCTGCGCCAGGCGTACCAGCGCCGGGTCATCCCATGGCCCGGCTGGGGCCGCGACACGTACCCGGTGATGTGGCTCGGCGACGCCGACCCGGGCACGGCCGGCCGCCGGTTCATGGAGTTGCTGAACGACGTCAGGACGGCCACCGGGCAGAAAGGGCCGCTGCTGCTGGTCGTCTCGACGACGGTGCCGCCCGCGGCGCAGCCCGCCGAGCCGCCCCGCGGCCCCGAGGCGGACGCGGTCGAGCTCTACCACGGCTGGCGCGACCTGGTGCGCCGGGTGCGGCCCAGTCCGTACGTGCTGATCGAGGCGGGCCCGCGCGGGGGAGCCGCCAAGGACAAGCCGCGCAGGCTCCTGCCCGTGCGCCCGCTGGCCTACTGGCTGGCCGTGGCGGCGCTGATCGTGCTGCCCCTCACCGGGGCCGTCGTCGCGACCGCGGGCTGCGGCGCCGAGCTGACCAGGGTGGCCGACCAGTGCGTGGGCCTCGGGGCGCTGGAGAAGATGGGTCCCCACCCCCTCGTCCAGCCGGTGCTGAGCCGCATCGAGCGGCAGAACTCGCAGATCCCGTTCGCCGCCAAGGTCTTCACTGTCGCCTACCTCGGCCCGCTCACCACGCAGCCCGGCGCGGCGTTCAAGGACGGCCAGATGGCCGCGGTGGCGGGCGAGCTCACCGGCATCGGCGCCTACCAGGACAGCTACAACAGGAGCAAGTCCGACTGGAAGATGCGGATCGTCTTCGCCAACACCGGCCAGGACTTCCTCAGCGCCGAGCTGGCGGCCAGGGACATCGAGGACCGTGCCCGGCGCGACCCCTCGCTGACGGCCGTCGTGGGCTTCGCCTGGAGCCGCGAGGAGGTCAGGCGGGCCGTGAACGTGCTGACCGGGGCCAACCTGCCGATGGTCAGCACGGTGAGCACGGTCGGCCAGATCGCCGGGGCCGGGCAGCAGCGGTCGGCCTACCTGTTCCGGCTCGCGGTCGTCGACGAGCTGCAGACCAAGGCCACGGTGGAGTGGCTGGCCACGCTCGGCCTGGGCGAGGGCATGGCGCCGAAGCCGAACGTGGCTGTGGTCTGGCAGCGGCAGCCGGGCGAGCTGTACAGCGAGGACCTGAAGAACCTGTTCCTGCGCGAGTATCCCGGGGCGAAGTCCGAGCACTCCTTCGGCGACGACGCCTCGCTCGGCGCGGCGATGGAGGAGGCGTGCGGGAGCGGGGCGCGGGT
Source organism: Nonomuraea sp. NPDC005501 (assembly GCF_040605905.1). Classification (NCBI taxonomy): domain Bacteria; kingdom Bacillati; phylum Actinomycetota; class Actinomycetes; order Streptosporangiales; family Streptosporangiaceae; genus Nonomuraea; species Nonomuraea sp. NPDC005501. The sequence continues at coordinate 182,448 of NZ_JBEXDT010000002.1, forward strand.
CGTCTACTACACGGGCCGGGCCGACTTCCTCAGCGGCCTCAAGCGGGCGTGGGGCGCCTCGTGCGAGCGGCGCAAGGTCAGGCTGGTCGTCTCGGACGACCTCACGGGCGCCATCGCCAACGACGTCACCTCCAACGGGCGCGGGCACGACACGACCCTGTCGTTCGTGTCGCTGACCGACGTGCGCGACGCCTCGCTCAACCAGGGGCAGAAGACGCTGCGGCAGTGGGCGGGCACGTCGTTCGTGTTCTCGTTCGCGCACGCCTCGTTCGGCTACGACGCGGCGCAGGCGGTGGCGATCGCGGTCGACGCGTACCGGACGCAGAGCGGCGCGGAGGACATCCGCGACGGCGTGCACTACAACCTGAGGGGTCTGCGCTTCGACGGCGCCACGGGGTCGGTGGCCTTCTCCGGCGACGCCAGGGACCACGACGCGCAGGGGCGCGAGGTGTGGCTCATGTCCGTCGAGTCGGGGCAGCCGATCAGGGCCCGGTGGGTGTGCAGGCCGACGGCGGCGGAGGCCGGCTGCGCCGCGCCGCCCAGGTGAGGTGCACCCGGGAGGCGCGGCGTGGCCGGCCGGAACGGCGCCGGGTCAGATGGTGCCGGCGACCTCGGCGGCCCCGGGCACGTCACTGAGCGGACGCGAGGCCGGGCCGATGTAGTTGGCGCTCGGGCGGACCAGGCGGCCCGTCCGCTTCTGCTCCAGGATGTGCGCGGCCCAACCGGCCGTGCGGGCGCAGGTGAACATCGAGGTGAACATGTGCGACGGCACCTCGGCGAAGTCGAGGACCACGGCGGCCCAGTACTCCACGTTGGTGGCCAGCACACGGTCGGGCTTGCGGGCGTGCAGCTCCTCCAGAGCCGCCTGCTCCAGCGCGGCCGCCACCTCGTAGCGCGGCGCGTCGAGCTCCTTGGCGGTACGGCGGAGCACGCGGGCACGGGGGTCCTCGGCGCGATAGACGCGGTGGCCGAAGCCCATGAGCCGCTGGCCCTTGTCCAGCTCGCTCTGCACGTACTTCTTGGCGTCGCCCATCTGCTCGACGCCCTCGATCATGTGCAGCACGCGGGCCGGGGCGCCGCCGTGCAGCGGGCCGGACATGGCCCCCACGGCGCCGGACAGAGCGGCGGCCACGTCGGCGCCGGTCGAGGCGATCACCCGGGCCGTGAACGTCGAGGCGTTCATGCCGTGCTCGGCGGCCGAGGTCCAATAGGCGTCGATGGCCTTGACATGCCTGGGGTCGGGCTCACCGCGCCAGCGGACCATGAACCGCTCGACGATGGTCTTGGCCTCGTCCACACGGCTCTGCGGCACCATCGGCAGGCCGAGGCCCCGCGCCGACTGCGCCACGAAGGACAGGGCCATCACCGAGGCGCGGGCGAGCTGGTCGCGCGCCTCCTCGTCCGAGATGTCGAGCAGCGGCTTGAAGCCGTAGGCCGGGGCCAGCATGGCCAGGGCACTCTGCACGTCCACCCGGATGTCACCGGAGTGGACAGGAATGGGGAACGGCTCCGCCGGGGGCAGGCCCGGCTGGAACTTGTTGTCGACCAGCAGGCCCCAGACGTGCCCGAAGGGGACACGGCCGACCAGCTCCTCGATGTCGACGCCGCGGTATCGAAGGGCGCCCCCTTCTTTGTCCGGTTCCGCGATCTCGGTCTCGAAGGCCACGACGCCTTCGAGGCCGGGTTTGAAGTCGGACATTGTTGGCCGCCTCCCTTTCTTGCCATGTTCCGGCAATGCTGCGTGTACGGTTGCGGCCGCTTCGGGACTCGTCGGCATTGTTGCCTCGCTCTCTCGCCCCGAGCTCCACCGCTCTGTTGATGTCGAGATACCGGCGGGTCAATTTAACCCCCTGCCGAGTCATGCTCGGTCTCCGGACCCGTTGAAACGCCATCGCCCCAGGTCGGGGGCTCAGTATGGGGTCCGCGGCCGGGCGCGCAAGAATACCGTCTCGTGGATGCCACCTCGCGCCCGCCCTCGCTGGCCGGGCTTCGCCGCACGTATGAGGGCGAGCCGCTGCTCGAATCCGACGTCTCTCCCGATCCGATCACGCAATTCAGCGTGTGGTTCGAGGACGCGCTGCAGGCCGGCGTGCCCGAGCCGAACGCCATGGTGCTGGCCACGGCCTCGGCCGGCGGCCGGCCCAGTGCCCGCACCGTGCTGCTCAAGGGCTACGACCAGAGCGGCTTCGTCTTCTACACCAACTACGAGTCGCGCAAGGGCCGCGACCTGGCCGAGAACGCCAGGGCCTCGCTGCTGTTCCCGTGGCACCCCATCCGGCGCCAGGTGCGCGTGGAGGGCTCGGTGGTGCGGCTGCCGCACGAGGAGTCGGCGGTCTACTTCCGCTCCCGGCCGTACGGCTCGCGCGTCGGGGCGTGGGCGTCGCGGCAGAGCGCGGTGGTGCGCTCGCGGGAGGAGCTGGACGCCCGCTACGAGGAGCTGGCGGCGCGCTGGCCGGACGATCCGCCGGTGCCCGACTTCTGGGGCGGCTACCGGGTCGTGCCGCTGGAGGTGGAGTTCTGGCAGGGCCAGCTCGACCGGATGCACGACCGGCTCCGCTACCGGCGAACCGGAACCCGGTGGGTCCTGGAGAGACTCGCCCCTTAATGTGCGTCACGTGGCAATCGGGGAGCTCGTAAAACGTCACTTACTGGACACCCGGCCGCTGGCCGTGCCCGCGTACCGGCGGATCTGGGTCGGCCAGGCCGTCTCGCACGTGGGCAACGCCGCGACCCTCGTCGCGGTCGGCCAGCAGGTCTACGTCCTCACCCACTCGTCCTTCTGGGTGGGCCTGCTGGGCATGGCCAACTTCGTCCCGCTGGTCGCCTTCGGCCTGTGGGGAGGCGCGGTCGCCGACGCGGTGGACCGGCGCCGCCTCCTGCTCGCCGGCTCGGCCATCTCGTGGGCGGGCACCCTGTTCATCCTGCTCCAGGCGCTGCTGGGCCTCGGCAACGTCTACGTCCTGCTGGCCGCCGTCGCGGTGAGCGCCACCGGTTTCGCGATCAGCTCGCCCACCCGGGGCGCGATCATCCCGCGCATCCTCACCCCGGACCTCGTACCGGCGGCCAACGCACTCAACTCCCTCGTCCACAGCCTGGGGGCCATCGCCGGGCCGATGATCAGCGGCCTCCTCCTCGCCTGGTCCGGCTATCCGGCCGTCTACGCGCTCGACGCGGTCCTGTTCGGCGCCGGCCTGTACGCGGCCCTGCGTCTGCCGTCGCTCTCGCCGCAGGGCGTGGTGCGGCGGCCAGGGGCGCGGGCGGTCGCCGAGGGGCTGCGGTTCATCCTCGGCAGCCAGGTGCTGCTCATGTCGTTCGTGGTGGACATCGTCGCGATGGTGCTCGCGTACCCCCGCGCCCTGTTCCCGCAGGTGGCGGCCGAGCGGTTCGGCGGCGACCCCCTCGCCCTCGGCTGGCTCAACGCGTCCATGGCGATCGGCTCGTCCGCCGGTGCGCTGTTCTCCGGCTGGGTCGGGCGGGTCACCCGGCAGGGGATCGGGCTGGTCGCGGTCATCGCCGTGTGGGGGCTGTCCGTCGCCGCCGCCGGGCTCGTCCACCAGTTGTGGGCCGTCGTGGCGTTCATGGCCGTGGGCGGGGCGGCCGACGTGGTGTCGTCGGTGTGGCGGCAGTCCATCCTCCAGCTCCACGCGCCGGACGAGATGCGCGGCCGCATGCAGGGGGTCTTCCTCGTGGTCGTGGCCGGCGGGCCGCGGCTGGGCGAGCTGCGGGCCGGCGCCACGGCCGCCGCGTTCGGGCTGGGCGCGGCCTGGGTGGGGGGCGGGCTGGCGTGCGCCGCCGCCGTGCTGGCCGTCGGCCTGTCGGCCGCCCGCTTCAGGAACTACCGCTCCGGCGACCGTACGGAGGCTTAGGCAGCCGTACGGAGGCTTGGGCGGCCCTACGGAGGCTTGGGAGCGCACGGAGGCTCGGGCGGCCGTACGGAGGCTCGGGCGAGCGCACGGAGGCTCGGGCGGCCGTACGGAGGTTCAGGCGGCGCGCTTGACGGTGCCCGCGGCGACCCTGAGGTCGGCCAGGAAGCCCGCGTAGGCCGCGTCCCGGTCCGGGGCGCGCAGCACCGCCGACGGGTGGATCGTCGCGACGGCCAGCGCGTCCCCCAGCGGCACGGGCTCGCCCCGCTGCCGCGTCACCCGGAACGCCGCCCCCAGCAGCGACCGGGCCGCCGTGGCGCCCAGCACCACGACCACGTCCGGCTCCACCACCGCCAGCTCGGCCGTCAGCCACGGCTGACATGCCTCCACCTCGGCGGCCGTCGGCTTCTGGTGGATGCGCCGTTTGCCGCGCTGGACGAAGGAGAAGTGCTTGACCGCGTTCGTCACGTAGACGTCGTCACGGTCGATGCCCGCCTCCTCCAGCCCCCGGTCCAGGATCCGCCCGGCGGGCCCCACGAAGGGCGCGCCCTTGCGGTCCTCCTGGTCGCCCGGCTGCTCGCCCACGAGCATGAACCTGGCCCGCGCCGGCCCCTCGCCGAAGACCGTCCGGCTGGCGTTCCGGTACAGGTCGCATCCCTGGCAGCCCGCCGACGCCTCCCTCAGGGAGTCCAGGTCGAGGTGGTCGGGAAGGAACCGGGCCGCCCCGTTGTTGCCGTCCTTTGCCATCGCCGGTCCTTGTCCGCAAGTGAAGAGGTACGCAAGTAAGGTTTCCTCTGAACTTGTGTGCCCGAGGCGGACGGGCTCAGTCCCTGCCATGACCGGCGTAGCATTCCAGATGGGAGGAGCCTTGACCGCACACGGCCTGATCGACACGACGGAGATGTATCTCCGGACGATTTACGAGCTCGAAGAGGAGGGCATCGTCCCCCTCCGGGCCCGCATCGCCGAGCGTCTCCAGCAGAGCGGCCCCACCGTGAGCCAGACCGTGGCCCGCATGGAGCGCGACGGCCTGGTCCGGGTGGAGGGCGACCGGCACCTGTCGATGACCGAGCTGGGCCGCACCCTCGCCACGCGGGTGATGCGCAAGCACCGCCTCGCCGAGTGCCTGCTGACCGAGGTGATCGGTCTGCCGTGGGAAGAGGTGCACATCGAGGCGTGCCGCTGGGAGCACGTGATGTCGGAGTCCGTCGAGGCCCGCCTGGTGACGCTGCTGCACAACCCCACGACCTGCCCGCACGGCAACCCCATCCCGGGGCTGGGCGAGCTGGGAGCCCAGGAGCCGGCCGACACGACTGTGTCCGTCTTGACCTCGATGTCGGCCCTGGCCGGACCGAGGGACATACCCGTGGTCGTGCGGCGAATTAGCGAACAAGTGCAAAGCGATCCCGCCGTGATGCTTAAACTCAAGCAAGTTGGGATACAACCCGGACGCGAGGTCACGCTCGCGGCGAGCGACGACGGTGTACGGGTGACAGGTGACGGTGACGCGAACGACATTCCCGCGGAGCTACCGCGCGACGTTGCCGCGCACGTCTTCGTCTCCAGGCGCTGACGCGCGCGCTGCTGCTTGGTTGAATCCCTCGAGGGAGGCCCTCCACTCCCCTCCGGTCAAGACTGTTGCAGGAGCGCCCGTGGTTCGCTTTGCGCACATGCCTCCCCGAGGAGTGGTCTCCGGATGAAGCGCTGGGGGGATCTCTCCGAGGACGCGGCCGACCAGCTCGCCGCGGAGTCCGTCCTGGACCACGCCGAGATGGCGGTCGTGGTGACCGACCGCTTCAGCAACCTCCTGTACTGGAACCCGTTCGCGGAGAAGCTGTTCGGCCGGCCCGGCAAGTCCGTGGCCGGTGACACGTCGGTGCTGTCCCTCGGCATCCTGGAGAAGGACCACCCGCTCGCGGTCGAGCTGGCCAAGCACGTGCTCAAGGGCGGCGTCTGGGAGGGCACGTTCGACGTCCGGCGCGGCGACGGCACGATCGTCTACGTGCGCGCCCAGGCCGTGCCGCTGCGTCATCCCGCCGGCTCGGTGACCGGCATCGTGATCACCGCCCGCGAGGCGCTGCGCAGCAACGAGCGCGAGAAGGACCGCTTCGGCCTGCTGGAGCGCATCGGCGAGCGGCTCGCCGGCTCCCTGTACGTCGAGGAGACGCTCAAGCGGGTCGCCGAGATGCTCGTCCCGCAGTTCGCCGACCACTGCTTCATCGAGCTGATGGAGGGCGACCGCCTGGTGCGCCGGGTGTCGCAGCACGTGCAGGGCTGGACCCCGCCGCCCGGCACCTGGAAGCCGGTCGGCGCGGAGATCCGCTACCCTCCCGGCCACTACGCCGACGTCGCGATGCGCCGCCAGGAGACGATCCTCGTCGAGGACTTCGCGGTCAACAGCTTCCCCAGCCCGAGCGAGAACAGCGCCAAGCTCTGCGGCGAGGTCGGCATGACCTCCGCGATCGTGGCGCCGCTGTGCGTGCGCGGCGAGACCCTCGGCCAGATGTACCTCGGCCTGTCCAACCTGACCGACCGGCGCAGCCCCCACTACGACGCGTTCGACCGTGACTTCGTCGGCGCCATCGCCACCCGGGTCGCGCTCGCCATCGACAACGCGCTGCTGTTCGAGGAGGAGCGCCACACCGCCGAGTCGTTCCAGAAGCACCTGCTGCCGAGAGCGCTGCCGCAGCTCGACGGGCTGCAGATCGCGGTGCGCTACTACCCGGCGGCGCCGCTCGCCTCCCACGGCCAGGGCATCCAGACCCAGGTCGGCGGCGACTGGTACGACGTGATCCCGCTGTCGGCCGGCCGGGTCGGCATCGTCATCGGCGACGTCGAGGGCCGGGGCGCCCGCGCCGCGGCGATCATGGGGCAGCTCCGCGCCGCGCTGCGGGCCTTCGCCCAGGACGACAAGTCGCCCGCCGACATCCTCGCCCGGCTCGACGAGTGGACGCGCATCATCGCCACTCCCGAGAAGGACGACAACGGCGCCGACATCAGCGTCCCGCCCATCGTGACCTGCCAGTACCTCGTCTACGACGCCTGGTCGCGCACGTTGTCGTTCGCCAACGCCGGCCACGCGCCGCCGCTGCTGCTGGTCGACGGCGAGTGCGTCGAGATGGACATCGAGGACGTCGGCCAGCCGCTGGGCGTGCGCGCCAAGGGCCTGCACGCCGACCTCGTCTACAAGGAGCAGACCCGCGTGCTGCCGCCCGGCGCCGCCCTGCTGCTCTACACCGACGGCCTGGTGGACCGGCGCCCCAACCGCGACGGTCAGATGGCGAGCGACGAGGAGACGCTGGGCGTGCTGCGCGAGAAGCTCGCCAAGTACGCCGACGCCGAGGTGGAACGGGTGGCCGACGCCGCCACGGTGGCCGTGCCCGGCGAGATCGACGACGACATGGCGATCCTCGTGGTCCGCTCCAGCCAGGCCGACCTCGACGTGGAGGAACGCACCTTCCCCGCCCAGCCGATCATGGTGGGCGAGGCGCGCCGCATGGCGTCAGAGGCCTTCGACGCGTGGAACGTACCGGAGGAGCGGGCCGAGCTGGCCTGCCTGCTCGTGTCGGAGGTCGTCACCAACGTGGTGCTGCACGCGGCGACCGCCACCGTGCCGCGCCGCGAGCTGACCGTGGACGGGCCGCTGCCGTTCGACGAGTCGTGGGACGTGCCGGGCTTCGAGGACGAGGTCGTGGGCGAGAAGGAGTTCACGCTGCGGCTGCGGCGGGGCGACGAGGCCGTCTGGGTCGAGGTGTTCGACCAGGACCTGCGGCTGCCGCGCATCCGCAGCGCGGGGGAGAACGACGAGGGCGGCCGCGGCCTGTACCTGGTGGACCAGTTGGCCCGGCGTTGGGGCTCGCGACCCACCAGGGAAGGCAAAGCCGTCTGGTTCGAGATTCCCACCCGTAGCCGCTGAGTGGTTCACTCGTCGGCATGGAGCTGGCCTTCGAGCGGCGTGGCACCGGCGCGCCGCTGATCCTCGTCCACGGCATCGGCCACCACTGGCAGGCATGGCTGCCGGTGATCGACCGGCTGGCCGCCTCGCGCACCGTGATCGCGCTCGACCTGCCCGGGTTCGGGGTCTCGCCACCGCTGCCCGCCGGTACGCCGTACACCGCGGAGTCGCTGGCCGACGCGGTCGAGGCGTTCTGCGACCTGCTCGGGGTGCGGGAGCCGCACGTGGCGGGCAACTCGCTGGGCGGCTACATCGCGCTGGAGCTGGCCTCGCGCGGCGTGGTCCGCACCGCCACCGCGCTGTCGCCGGCCGGCTTCTGGTCGCGCTCGGAGCTCCTGTACGGCCGGACGGCGCTGCGCGCCATGCGGGCCGCGGCCGCCGCGATGCCGCCGGAGCAGGCCGTCCGGGCCGCCTCCACCCCGGCGGGCCGGGCGGTGAGCGCCGGCCTGCTGGTCGCCCACCCGTCCAGGCTCTCGCCGGAGGCGCTGGTCGCCGCCTCGCAGGCGCTGGTCGCGGCGCCGGGGTTCGAGGAGACGCTGGAGTCGTTCGCCGGGATGATGCCGCCCGCGCCGCCCAAGGCGCCGATCACGATCGCCTGGGGCGAGCACGACCGGCTGCTGCCGCGCCGCCAGGCCGTGCGCGCGGCCCGGTGGTCGGGGCAGCGGGTCAAGCTGCTGCTCGGGTGCGGCCACGTGCCGATGAGCGACGACCCGGAGCTGGTGGCACGGGTCCTGCTGGAGGGCAGCGGCGGCTAGGGCGGTGCGGTCGGGCTAGCGGAAGGTCTGGCCCCACAGGAGCAGCATGACGATCACGAATACGATCATGATGCCGGCGTAGCCGACGGCGCCCAGGCGCAGCGCGCGCCGCACGCGGTTCAGGGCCCAGGCGAACAGCAACGCGAGGAACACCAGGAGGATCAGGCCGCTGTCCATGGTTGCCAGTATGCGCCGCCGCGAGGCCCGGCGTGCGCTGGACGACCGCGTCTCTCTAGAACCCGAACGACCGGCCGATGATCTCCTTCATGATCTCGGTGGTGCCGCCGTAGATGGTCTGCACCCGGCTGTCCGCCCATGCCTTGGCCACGGGGTACTCCATCATGTAGCCGTAGCCGCCGTGGAGCTGGAGGCAGCGGTCGATGACCTTGTTCTGCAGCTCGGTGGTCCACCACTTGGCCTTGGCCGCGTCCACCGCCGTCAGCCGCCCGGCGTTGAGCGCGAGCACGCACTTGTCGACGTAGTGGCGGGCGATCTCGGTCTCGGTGGCGAGCTCCGCCAGGACGAACCGGGTGTTCTGGAACGACCCGATGCTCCGGCCGAACGCCTGCCGGCCCCGGCAGTACTCCACGGTCTGCTCCAGCACGGCCTCCGCCGCGGCGACCGCCGCCACCGCGATCGACATGCGCTCCTGGGGCAGGTTGCGCATGAGCTGGAAGAACCCCTGGCCGTCGTCCGGGCCGAGCCGGTTGGCCACGGGCACGCGGACGTTCTCGAAGAACAGCTCGGCCGTGTCCTGCGCCTTCATCCCGATCTTGTCGAGGTTGCGGCCCCGGCCGAACCCCTCCATGCCGCGCTCCACCACGAGCAGCGTGATGCCCCGCGCGCCGGCCTCGGGGTCGGTCTTGGCCACGACCACGACGAGATCGGCGTTGACGCCGTTGGTGATGAACGTCTTCTGCCCGTTGAGCACGTAGTGGTCGCCCTCGCGGACGGCGGTGGCGCGCACGCCCTGCAGGTCGCTGCCCGCGCCTGGCTCGGTCATCGCGATGGCGGTGATCAGCTCGCCGCTCGCGAAGCCCGGCAGCCACCGCTGCTTCTGCGCGTCGTCGGTCAGCTCCACCAGGTACGGGGCCATGACGTCGTTGTGCAGGGAGAACCCGAGGCCCGTGGCGCCGTGGCGCATGATCTCCTCGACGATCACCGTGTTGAACCGGAAGTCGGTGACGCCCGCGCCGCCGTACTCCTCGGGGACCGAGAAGCCGAACATCCCGAGCTCGCCGGCCTTCTTCCAGACCTCGCGCGGGACGATGCCGTCCTTCTCCCAGCGGCCGTGGTGGGGGACCACCTCGCGGGCCATGAACTCGCGCACGGTCTCGCGGAAGAGCAGGTGCTCCTCCTCGAAGAGGTCTCGCTCCATCGGTCTCCTCCAGGCAGGCGTGAACGGACGCCAGAATACGATTCTGTTACCTCGAGGTATACCCGGTCGGGCGCCGGTTTCGGGGCGTGGACACGGCTTCATCACAAGTGCCGAACATCGCCTGATTGAAAGTGGTATCGACCTTAAGATCTACCTTCGGTCTATGTGTGAGCGGAGTGTCCGGTGAATCGGTGGCGCAAGGCGTTGATCGCCGCAACGGTCGGCATGGCCGCGTCCGCCGCCTTCGTGGTGGCATCCCAGCCAGGACAGGCAGAGACGTCTCTGGTCGCCAAGTACTTCTGCACGGGAGGCGTCGCCGGCAGCTCGGGCGGCGTGCAGCTGGAGGCGCTCGTCACGCCCAGGCTCACCTCCGCCGGCATGCTCGACGTCGGCTGGTCGATCAAGTATCTGGGCGGCAAGCAGTTCGGCTCGCCCGGCTTCTTCCCGAAGGGCTCCACGCTGAACCTGGAAGGCACCGTGGACATCACCGGCGCCTGGGACGGCCAGCTCCGGCCGAAGGGCTCCCAGGACCAGGCGGAGCTCGTGCCGGGCGACTTCCTGAAGCTGCCGTCGGGCCTGTCCGACGCGGGCTCCGTGCAGCGCTCCGGCACCATCCGGGTCAAGCCGGCCGGGCTGGTCGTGCGGTTCAAGCCCGCCAAGGGCGAGGTCACGGTCAACGACAACAAGCTGGTCACATACTCGTCCGACTGGTACCACCACCAGACTTCGGAGGAGTACGCCGACCACATCTACGACCTCCACACGACCACCCAGAAGGACGGCATCGCCAAGCTGGAGTTCAAGGGCACCAAGGTGGCCTACATCGGCAGGCGCGAGCCGGGCCTCGGTCCCGTGCGCATCCTCCTGGACGGCAACACGGTGACCGATCCGGTCGTCGAGCCCGACAAGGACCGCAACGGCGTGCCGATGACCGGGACCAGGTCCAAGGAAGTCCTCTGGGAGTCGCCGGAGCTGGAGTACGGGCCGCACACGATCGAGGTCCTCAACGTCGAGGCGAAGACCGCGCACGTGGACGCGTTCCGGGTGACCACCGGTGAGATCACCGAGCCGCCCTCGCACAACGAGGCCACCTGCACCCTCCAGGGCGACCCGGGGGCCATCGAGGTGAACGTGCCGGGCGCCACCCCGACGCAGTCGAACAGCCCGAGCACTTCCCCCTCGACGTCGCAAACGCCCACCCGCACCCCGACCACGCCCGGCACGCCGGACCCGACGAACAGCTCGCCCTACTCGCACACCCCCGGCCCGAGCCACGTCAGCGTGGTCACCGGAGGTGTCAGGACGGCCACAGCCACGGCGACGGTGACGCCGACCAGGTCGCCCAAGCCGACCACCACCAAGTACGTGAAGGCCCAGGTCGCCAAGACGCCCAAGGGCGGTGTGGACACGGGTGAGGCGCCGGAGCCCGCGAGCTCCTCGTACGGGCTGATCGCCGGCGGTTCGCTGCTGCTGATGGGAAGTGCCACGGGCGGGCTGCTGCTGCGCAGACGGCAGGCCGCGCACGCCGGAGGAGAGCGCTGATGACCGAGCACACGAACGCCCAGCCGGACGAGCAGCCGAACCCCCAGCCGACCGCGCTGCCGCAGGCGCCGGCGGATGAGCGGAAGCAGGCGCGTCGGGCGGCGCTGAACAGGGCCATGCCGGCGCTGCTGGTCGCCGGCTCGCTGGGCGGGGTGGGCGCCATCATGGTCGGGCTGCTCTCGCTGATCCCGGCCGCGGACGACGGGTCCGGCCCCGTTGCGGGAACGGTGGCGCAGGCCGGGCCGAGCACCGTGGAGATCCAGAACGCGGCGGGCGCGTTCGTGCTGTCGCCGACGGTCGGCCCGGGCGGCAAGAACGTCCCGCTGACCCCGGCCCGCCCCGACGCCCCGCCGCCCCTGGCGGCGGCCCCGGTCGTGGCGCCGATCCCGCCCGCCAAGACCACGGCCAAGAAGAAGCCCGCGCCGACCCGGATCAAGATCCCCAAGATCAAGGTGAACGCGTTGGTCGGGTCCGTCACGGTGGACCTCAAGGGCAACCTGACCACGCCGCCGCTGACCAAGCCCAACCAGACGGGCTGGTACCGCTTCTCGCCCGTGCCCGGCGAGCTGGGCCCCTCGGTGATCAACGGCCACGTGAGCACCCGCAAGGGCGCCGCCGTGTTCTACCGCCTGCGGGAGCTGGCCAAGGGTGACGCGATCTACGTGTACCGCTCGGACAAGAAGGTGACCAAGTTCACGGTCAGCGGGATCGAGCAGGTCGGCAAGAACTCGTTCCCGACCAGCCGGGTGTACGGCAACACGGCGAACGCGCAGCTCAGGCTGATCACGTGTGGGGGCGTCTTCAACAAGACGGCACACTCCTACACGGACAACATCATCGTTTACGCCACCCTGTCCAAGAAGAAGGGCTAGTGCCCGACTTGCACGGGTTTCTCGGTTTACAGGAGATTTACAGGGAGTGTTCGTAAGATCTCAACCTAACCGTGACCAATGGCTGCCAATCTGGTACGCCTGTTGAACCTGTGCCGAAACGGAGAAGGACAGTGCTGACGTCCAAGGCGCGGCGCCGCCTCGCCCTCAAGACATCCGCCTTAGCCGCAGCAGGTGCAGGTATCTTCGGTGTCATCCCCGCCGTGGCCGCCCTGGCGACCCCCGTCGACGTGGTCTACAGCTGCACGGCCCAGCCGGGCGGCGTCGCCTCCAACGTGCCATTCCAAATGGAGCTGAAGACACCCGCTGTGCAGCCCAGCCCCAGCGCGACTGTCACTGTTACGTGGGAGATCCGCCAGCCCACCGCCACTCCGAGCCAGCTCCTGGCGACCGCCGCGATCACGCCGTCGAGCGCCGTCGTGGCTGAGGGCACGGTGACCCCCAGCGGGAGCCCGGTGCCCAGCACGGCGGTGACCGGGGGGGCGACAGCCAGCCCCTACATGACCGTGTCGCCGAACTCGCCCATGCCCCTGCCGACCATGACCTTCCTGGTGCGTCCGACCGCCACGGGGACAGTCGCGTTGAAGGGCGGCGGCTTCTCCCTCAAGGTGAACGGGGTGGCCTGGTACGAGTGCGTCCCCGGCGCATCCGGTGGGCCCTCGGTCAACCTCGTCGTCGGCACCGGAACGCCGTCCACCAGCTCCACACCCAGCACAACCTCCACCCCCACCACCACGCCGCCCACCCCCACCCCCACGCCCACCAAGACGACCGCCACCCCCAAGCAGACCAAGACCAGCTACGTCACCGTGGTCGAAACCCCCACGAAGCGGTCCTCCAAGACGCCCAAGGCCGGTGCCAACACCGGTAGCGGTGGGGAGATGGGCCCCGACGGGCGGATGTTCGTGCTGGTGGGATCCGCGCTGATCCTGGCCGCCGGTGCCGGTGGGCTGGCGATGCGCCGTCGCGGCGCGACCCGGGGCTGACGGCGCCATGGCACCGCACTACCCCTACGGCGAGCCGCCCCAGGACCCGGGCGGCAGGGCCCTGCGGACCGTCCTGATCCTGGCCGCCATCGCCGGGGTGATCACGGTGGTGGCCGGCATGCTGATCGTCTTCAACTCGCCCGAGGAGTACGGCCTGGCCGCGCAGCGCGACCAGCTCGCCCTGGACGCCCAGCCGGACGGCAAGGCCACGGGGCAGCCGGCGCAGGCGCTGTTCAACGCGGCCCCGACCGTGCCGCCGCCCCTGCCGCTGCCCGACCCGGCGCCGCCGATGCAGCCTTCCACCCCGCTCCGCGTGGTGATCAAGAAGCTCGGCGTGAACGCCCCGATCAAGTCGATCGGCCTGGCCAAGGACGGCACGATCCAGGTCCCGCCGGCCGACAACCCGAACCTCGTGGGCTGGTACCGCGAGATGGCCACCCCGGGCGAGGCCGGCGCCGCGGTCATGCTGGGCCACAAGGACACCCGTACCCGAAGCGCCGTCTTCAGCCGCCTGCACGAGCTGCGCAACGGCGACACCATCGAGGTCAAGCGCCAGGACGGCGTCACGGCGGTCTTCACGGTCGGCGGCATCGAGCAGGCCAGCAAGAAGACGTTCCCCACCGAGCGCGTCTACGGCAGCCGGGCCAACGCGCAGCTTCACCTCATCACCTGCGGTGGCTCGTACAACCGCACGATCGGTCACTACACCGATAACATCATCGTCTACGCGACGATGACGAGCTCCTATCGAAGCTGATCGCGGAGGCGAGCATGGGCTGGATGGCGAAGCGGAGACTGCGTACTGGCCCCACGGCGGCGTTGCCCGCCAAGCCGGCCAAGGGCGAGCTCCTGCGCCTGGTACGACTGGCCGATCCCGACGCCCGCGAGGACGGTGAGGACGTCGTCGCGGCCGACGTCCGGGTCCACGCGCCGGTGGAGGCCGAGCCCGACCTGGTGGGCGGCATGCTGGAGCAGGTCTGGGCGGTGCGGGTGTCGGCCGAGGGGCCGCTGCCCTTCGACTTCTTCGACCGCTACCTCGCCGAGGGCCTGGCGTTCCGGCTGGGCGGGCTCGCGGTGTGCAGGGGCGAGGTGAGCGACCCCGCCGACGAGGAGGGCGGAGGCCCCGCCGTGATCGTCCCCGTACGGCCGGCGGACGACGAGCTGCTGCCCCGGCTGGAGGCCGAGCTGGGCGAGGTCGAGCAGGAGGAGGAGTTCGTCCACAGCGGCGACGGGGTGCGGGTCCTGGTGGTGCCGCAGAAGGGCCGGCCGCCGGCCGTGCAGGAGCTGCTGCCGTTCGCCTCGGACCTGACGGCGATCGAGCTGCGCGGCGAGGACGGCGAGCGGCTGGGCGTGCTGGCACTGCGGCTGGCCGAGGCGCTGAACGGCCTGGTGGTGGACCGGTGGCGGTTCCGGGTGGACGCGGCGGCGGATCTGCTGCCCCCGCCCGGGAAGGGCGTAGAGCCGGGAACGGCGTAGAGGATCGTTCTGTTGTAGTCTCTCCCTATAACCGAATAATGCTCGGTTTCAGGAGGCACTGTGGCAGAGGCGTACATCGTCGGGGCGGTCCGCACCCCGGTCGGCAAGAAGAAGGGCGGCCTGTCCACCGTCCACCCCACTGACCTGGCCGCGCACACGCTCAAGGCGCTGATCGACCGCACGGGCGTCGACCCCGTGGCGGTCGAGGACGTGATCATGGGCTGTGTGATGCAGTTCGGGCCGCAGAGCATGGACATCGCGCGCAACGCGTGGCTGTCGGCGGGGCTCCCCGAGACCACCGCCGGCGTCACGATCGACCGGCAGTGCGGCTCCTCGCAGCAGGCGATCCACTTCGCCGCGCAGGGCGTGCTGTCCGGCACCCAGGACCTGGTGGTGGCGGCCGGCGTCGAGTCGATGAGCATCGTGCCGATGGGCTCGTCGATCACCGCCGCGCTGGAGAAGGGCATGCCGTTCCCGTTCGGCGACAAGTGGGTCGAGCGGTACGGCAAGCAGGAGATCTCGCAGTTCCGCGGCGCGGAGCTGATGTGCCAGAAGTGGGGCCTCACCCGCGAGGAGCTGGAGCGGTTCGCGTTCGAGTCGCACCAGCGGGCGGCCAAGGCCGTCGCCAACGGCTACTTCCGCGACCAGATCGCGCCCGTCGGCGGCGTCGAGGACGACGAGGGCCCCCGGCCCGACACGTCGCTGGAGAAGATGGCCTCCCTGAAGACGCTGAAGGACGACGGCCGGATCACCGCGGCCACGTCGTCGCAGATCTCCGACGGGTCGGGCGCCGTGCTCATCGCCTCCGAGCAGGCCGTACGCGAGCACGGCCTGACGCCGCGCGCCCGGATCCACCAGCTCGCCCTCATGGGCGACGACCCGGTCTACATGCTGACCGCGCCGATCCCCGCCACCCGGAAGGCACTGGACAAGGCCGGCCTGTCGATCGACGACATCGACGTGGTGGAGATCAACGAGGCGTTCGCGCCGGTGCCGCTGGCCTGGATCAAGGAGCTGGGCGCCGACCCGGCCCGGGTCAACCCCAACGGCGGCGCCATCGCCCTCGGCCACCCGCTGGGCGCCACGGGCGCCGTCCTCATGACCAAGCTGCTGCACGAGCTGGAGCGCACGGGCGGCAGGTACGGCCTGCAGACGATGTGCGAGGGCGGCGGCCAGGCCAACGTCACCATCATCGAGCGTCTCTGATGAACGACTGATGCACGAGGCGGTCCAGCGCGGCGCCCCGGCCCCACGTGGAGGCCGGGGCGCCGCGGTGGTGTGCGGGGGCCCATGGCGTACGGGCCGCGCGCCGCACTCACCACCATCCCGGTAGTGGTCTAGCGCCCCTTGGGCGGGATGCGCCGAGGCGGGGCGATCGTCCGCGGCGGCAGCTTGGGCATCCGCCGCGGGACCGGCGACGCCGGGGTTCCCGGAAGACCCGGGGCCTTCTTGTTTCGCTTGTTGCCTGCACGTACTCGCATACGAAGCTCCTTCACGTGACTCGCGACGCGGCCTGGAAAGCCGGTCGGCAAGCAGCTGCCGCGTCTGAAACGGACTCGCCGGCGGGCATGGTCACCGCACGGCTGATGGGCTGCCGGAGGGCCGGGCCGATCGAGGTCGGCCCCGCCGAATCACGAGTAAAGGCGCATGTCCTAGACGGTAGAGGGCACCGCGGAACGGGCGCAACTGATTATTCGCCCGCTATCCTCCCGCGATATGGACGATCGGCGCATGGTGCGCGTCTCGAAGTACCTGTCCAGGCACCTGCGGCATGATCCCGGCCGCATCGGCGTCGAGCTCGACCCGCACGGCTGGGTCGTGGTGGACACGCTGCTGGCGGCCGCCGCCGCGCACGGGTTCGCCATCACGCGGGCGGAACTGGAGCTGGTCGTGGCCGGCAACGACAAGCAGCGGTTCGCGCTGCGCGACGGCCGGATCCGCGCCAACCAGGGTCATTCGGTGCCGGTCGACCTCGACCTGCCGGTGGCCGTGCCGCCGCCGTACCTCTACCACGGCACCGTAACCCGGAGCCTGGCCCCGATACGGGCCGAGGGGCTGCGGCCGATGGGACGCCACCACGTGCACCTTTCGGCTGACCGTGAGACTGCCACCAGGGTCGGGGCGCGCCGGGGGCGGCCGGTCGTGCTGGCGGTGGACGCCGGGGCGATGCACGAGGACGGGCACGCGTTCAGGGTCAGCTCCAACGGGGTGTGGCTGGTGGACGCCGTGCCGGTGACCTACCTGCGGTTCCCCGGTTAGTCCTGCGGGTCGGGGAGGCGGGTCGGCGCGGTGTCGTGGACCTGCTGGAAGATGACCGAGGTGCGGAAGCCGGCGATCTCGCGCCGCTTGCTCAGCCGGTCCAGCAGGAACGCGTGCAGGTGGTCGAGGTCCTGCACCGCCACGTGCAGCAGGAAGTCGTCCCCGCCCGCCAGCACGAACACGCTGAGCACCTCGGGCAGCTCCGCCGCCGACTGCTTGAACGCGTCGATGACCGCCCGGCTCAGCGGCCGTACCTGCACCGAGACCATCGCCTGGACCGACCGGTTGAGCGCCGCCGGGGCGATGTCGGCGTGGTAGCCGCGGATCACGCCCCGGCGGGTGAGCGAGCGCACCCGCTCCAGGCAGGTGGAGGCCGCCACGCCCAGCTTGCGGGCCAGCTCCCGGTTGGACTGGCGCGCATCTGTTTGGAGAAGCCGCACGATCGCCGAATCAAGTTCGTCCATGACGGCAGTCTGACACCGCTTCCGGCCGTCCGTTCGGTGTGAACCCCGACAAGGCGCTCGAATGACTAGTTTTTCGGGTCATGAGCGGTACGACGGGACAGAAGACGGGGCGGCTGGGCGCCGTACAGGGGACGGCGCTGCTGGTGGGCGCGGTGCTCGGGCCGGGGATGCTGGTGCTCCCGCACCTGGCGGCCGCGGCGGCCGGGCCCGCCTCGGTGCTGGCGTGGACCGCGCTGCTGCTGCTCAGCGTGCCGGTGGCGCTCACCTTCGCCGCGCTCGGCGCCCGCTATCCCGACGGCGGCGGAGTGGCCAGCTTCGCCGGGCTGGCGTTCGGCCGGCGCGCCTCGGCCGTCGTGGGCTGGTGGTTCTACGGGGCCGTCCCCGTGGGCACGCTGGCCGGGGCGCTGGTGGGCGGCGAGTACGTGGCCGCCGCCGTCGGCGCGGGCTCCCGGACCGGGACCTGGGTGGTGGCCGGGGGACTGCTCCTGCTGGCGTTCGCCTCCAACGCCGCGGGGCTGCGCACCTCCGGACGGTTGCAGCTCGGCATGGTGCTGGCCCTGGTGACGGTGCTGGCCGTCGCCGTGGTCACGGCCGCGCCGCACGCCGAGGCCGCCCGCTTCACGCCATTCGCCCCGTACGGCGTGGCGGGCGTCGCGGACGCGGCCGGGGTGCTGCTGTTCGCCTTCGTCGGCTGGGAGGCGGCGAGCCACCTGTCGGCCGAGTTCGCCGACGGCCGCGGGCTGACCAGGGCGACCGTGACCACGCTGGCCGTCGTCTCGGTCCTGTACCTGGGCGTGGCCTTCACCACGGTCGGCGTGCTCGGCCGGGACGCGGCCGAGACCCCGGTGCCGCTGGCCGCGCTCCTGGAGACCGGCGTCGGCGCCGCGGCCCGGCCGGTCGTCGGCGGGGTGGCGGTGCTGCTCACGTTCGGTGCGATCAACACCTACGTCGCCGGCGCCTCGCGCCTCGGCGCCGCGCTGGCCAGGGCCCCGGCGGAGACCGAGGTCAACACGCCGATTGGTGTGTGAGCAGCCGCAGCGGGACCGCCAGCGCCTCGGCGATCCGGCGTCCCGCGGCCCGGT